>JBIIHV010000034.1:0-10712 GCA_044235415.1 Ilumatobacteraceae bacterium
CGCTGGTCGGCATCGTCGACCCCCCGCGGCCCGAGGCGCGCGACGCCATCGCGGAGGCGAACCGTGCGGGCATCACCGTGAAGATGATCACCGGCGACCACGCGGCGACCGCGGCGTCGATCGGCCGCCAACTCGGACTCGCGAGCGACGGCGACCAGGCCCTCACGGGTGCCGACCTCGACGCGATGGACGACGAAGCGCTCGACCGGCTGATCGACCGCACGTCCGTCTTCGCGCGCGTCGCGCCGGAGCACAAGCTTCGCCTCGTGGCCGCGCTGCAGCGCCGAGGCAACGTGGTGGCGATGACGGGCGACGGCGTAAACGACGCGCCAGCACTGAAGAAGGCCGACATCGGCGTGGCAATGGGCATCACCGGCACCGAGGTCACGAAGGAAGCCGCGACCATGGTGCTCACCGACGACAACTTCGCGACGATCGTCGGTGCCGTTCGCCGGGGCCGGACGATCTACGACAACATCGTCAAGTTCGTCCGGTTCCAGCTGAGCACGACGGTGAGCTTCGCGACGCTCTTTCTCGGGTCCTCGATCCTCGGCATCGCCGGCGGCAAGCCGTTCACCGCGATCGCCATCCTGTGGGTGAACATCATCATGGACGGACCGCCCGCGATGGCGCTCGGCATGGACCGCCCCGCCCGTGACGTGATGGAACGCAGGCCTCGCCCCGTCGGCGAGCCGATCCTGCTGCGCGCGCGCTGGATCGCCATCGTGTTCAGCGCCGTGGTCATGGCGGGCGGAACCCTCGCGATGCTCGTGCTGGCACCGGGCGCGGAGCCCCGGGCCGGCACGGCGACCGTCGCCGGCACCATGGCGTTCACCACCTTCGTCCTGTTCCAGTTCGCGAACATCCTCAACGTCCGCAGCGAGACCGGATCGGTCTTCCGGCGAGAGACCCTGCACAACCGCAATCTCTGGCTCTCGCTCGCAGGGGCGCTGGCGCTGCAGGTCGCGGTCGTGCACACGGGCCCAATGCAGCGGCTCTTTGACACCGTGTCGATGACGGGTCTGCAGTGGGTCGTCTGCGCGGCCGTCGCGTCGTCGGTGCTGTGGCTCGAGGAGATCCGCAAGGTCGTCCTGCGCCGCGGCGCGCGGCGCTGACCCGCCTACCCTGACGGCATGGCGTTCCCGGTCGTCGACGGACTGCGTTCGATCGAGTTCGGGACGCCCGGCGAGAGCCGACGGGCACTCGTGCACCACGTGCTCCACGGCAGGAAGCGCGCAACCGCCGGGCTGCTCGACGAGTACCGGCGCGAGGGCGAGACGACCGAGCAGCCCGGCGAGTGCCTGGCCATGCTCGACGACGACGGACGCCACGCCGCCACCGTGCGCATCGAGCGCGCAGACCTCGTCCGTTTCGCGGACGTGCCCGACGACTTCGCGCTCGCGGAGGGTGAGGGCGACCTCTCCGCTGCCGACTTCCGCGCCAGCCACCGCGCCCATTGGGAGGGCGTCGGCGAGCGGATCGACGACGACACACAGGTGGTCCTCGTCCGGTTCTCCGTGCTGCGGCACCGCCTGCGGCCGCTGCGGCACGACGACGCCGATTGGATCTTCAGCGCCTGCCAGGACGCGGAGGTGCAGCGCTGGACGACGATCCCGAGGCCGTACACGCTCGGCCACGCCCGTGAGTTCGTCGCCGACACTCCGAACGTGAGGCTGGCCATGGCAATCATCGATGCTGCCTCCGACCTCCCAGTCGGCGTTGCCGGCATCAACGCCGTCGAGGACGGCGTTGCCACGGTGGGCTACTGGGTCGCGCCGTGGGGTCGCAGGCGCGGAGCCGCGACCGAGGCCCTGCACGTGCTGTCGACGATCGCCGCCCGGACCGGCGAAGTCCGAACGGTGCGCGCCCTGATCGCCGGGACGAACGCCGCGTCGATGGCGGTCGCCGAGCGGGCAGGGTTCACGGCGCGCGGCGGCACCGGGGAGCGCTGCCCCGATGGCGACTGCGCCGTCGAGGCCGTCGCCTTCGAACGCCCCGCCTGAACCGGGATCTCAGCGTCCCGACGGTCGCCGCTGGCGCGTGAGCAGCAGCGACTTCGCTCCACGGGCCCGGCGGGTTCGCAAGCCGAGCTGCTGCGCGGCGTAGTGCGCGCCGACCGCCGCCGCGACGCCGACGACGCCCGCGAGCCGCGCATCGGCCACCGCGACCGCCGCGTACACGCCGGACACGAGGAGCGCCACGAGCGCGTTCGGGGCGCTCGTGAGCAGGATGCCGGGCACCTCGTCCTTCAGCACCGACACGAGCACGCCGCCGCCGACGGCCGCCGCGACGCCGACGAACAGCGACGACACCACCGGCAGCCCCGCGCGCAGCGTGTCGGCGACCCCGGTGATCGCGAACAACCCGAGCGCGAGGGCGTTGAACAGCGACACGAGCACCGCGACGCGGGCGATCCATTGCCCGAGGAGCAGCACGAGGAGGATCGCGCCGAGCACCGTCACGAGGAACCACGGCGTCCGCAGGCTGGCGACCGGCAGGTTGCCGATCAGCAGGTCGCGGATGAAGCCGCCACCGAGGCCCATGAGGACGCCGAAGGTCGTCACGCCGACGATGTCCCAGTGCTGCTCGTCGTCGACCGTCGCGCGGAGCGCACCGACCACGGCGTTCACGCCGACCGTCAGCAGCGCGAGCCACAACGGCGTCTCCGTGGCGAGATCGGGGAGGAACGGCACCCGGCGAGCCTACGAAGCCGCACCATCCGACGCCCCCTCCGCGATGGGATGATGTCCCCGTGCCCCCGCCGTTCGACCCCGTCGTGCTGCAGGGAGATCACGTCCGGCTCGAGCCGCTCGACGTGCGGCACGTCGACGCCCTCGCGGCCGCGGCGGACGGACCGCGCGACACGTTCTCGTACACGTGGGTGCCCGAGGCCGATCCCGCTGACGCCAGCCGCTACGTGCAGGTCGCAGCCGACCAGCACGCGCGGGGAGAGGGCCTCGCGTTCGCCGTGGTGCGGCGCTCCACTGGATCGGTCGTCGGCAGCACCCGGTTCATGAACGCCGAGTACTGGAGGTGGAACGGCCCGGGCGGCGCGGCATCGGACGCTCCCGACGCCGTGGAGATCGGCAGCACCTGGCTCGCGGCCTCCGCCCAACGCACCGGCACCAACACCGAGATGAAGCTGCTGATGCTCGCCCACGCGTTCGACGCGCTCCGCGTGCGGCGCGTGACGCTCAGGACCGACGTCCGCAACCGGCGCTCCCGGGACAACATCGAGCGGGTCGGGGGCGTCCTCGACGGCGTGCTGCGCGCCCACGTGCCTGCCGCCGACGGCGGCATCCGCGACACCGCCACGTACTCGATCCTCGCCGCCGAGTGGCCCGGGGTTCGCGGGCGCCTCGCCGCGCGGCTTCGCCCCCCGCTCTGACGCGGGGGCATCCGACCCCGGCCGCTAGATGCGGAAGTCGTCGCGGCCGATCCAGCTGCCCGTGATCACGAGTGCGACCACCATGCTGATGATCATCGTGGGGAAGAAACTGAGGTAGTCGGCCACGATGCCCAGACGCGGCGCACCGGGGAACACGTTGCGCAACTGGATGGTGCCGAGCACCGACGCCGCGCTCCAGATGAGCGCCGACATGCTCGGCGGGCGCGTCCCGCGCACGACGCCGAAGGTCGTGACGACGAGCGACGCCGCGTTGAGCAGCATCAGCAGGCACAGCAGAAGAACCGTGATCCGGACCGCGAGCGTGCGCTCGAAGGTGGCCACGAACGAGATCCGCCCGTCCTCGCGCTCGGCGACGATCTCGGCCGCGGGATCGTCGGAGGTCGACTCCGCGTGCTCCCATCCGGCGATGCGCGTATAGGTCACCGCGAAGCCCGGGACGGAATTGTCGTAGAAGAAGTCGAAGGCGCGGCGAGGACCCGGCTGCCCGCCCTCGACGGCGGTCGTCACCTCGGACCACGCATCGAGTGCGTAGGTGTCGAACGGGTACGCGGAGTCGCTGGGTCGCGCACCGGTGCCCTCCGCGCTGAGCACGTCCATCTCCGACTTGATGGCGCCGACACGGTCGCCCGCCGCGAACCCGTAGATGCCCTTCCCGAGCATCTCGTCGACGAAGATCGTGAACGGCTCCTCCGTGATCGTCGAGCTCGCAAAGGCCCGCGGGGCGAGGTCGGGAGACGGCCACGGGTAGACGTTGAACAACGCCTTCTGCGTCTCCGGATTGAAGGTCACCGCCTGGAACCAGACGTTCACCGAGTCGCGGTCATGGCCGACATCGGCGGGACCGACGTTGCCGATCGGATCCGCGACGCCGGCGCCACGGTCGGACAGGCGTCCGCTGGCCACCAGCGACACGGGCACCGCCAGGGCTGCGACGGCCATGCCGATGCCGAACGCCACCAGTTTCTTCCGGACGTCGCGCCCGTCCTGCATCGTCCCCTCCTCGCTCACCCCGCTACCCCCATCCACGTCCGTCGTGCCGCGCCACGAGGCAGAACTCGTTGCGCTCCGGATCGTGCATCACCTGGAACGTGTTCGTCATCTCGTCGACCGGCGATCCGACCGGCGACGCACCGAGCGCCTCGGCCGCCCGGACCGCCTCCCGCAGATCGGCCACGGCGAGGTCAACGTGCAGCCGGTTCTTCGCCGCCTTGCCCTCGGGCACCCGCTGGAACGAGAGGTAGCCGACCCCCGGGACGTCGCGGAGCGACAGCCAGTCGGCGGTGTGCATGCGCTCGTCGATGGTGCCGCCAAGGAGCGACGACCAGAACTCCGCGAGGCGCACCGGATCGGCGCAGTCCACCACGACTCCGATCCAGCGCGCGACCGACACGTCGGCGAGCCTACGACCGCGACCGCGCCGCGCGCTCGATCTCGTCGCGGTGGGCGGCCCACATCGCGTCGTCGAAGTCGGGCAGGTTCGGCGCGCCGGTGCGGTGGCCGATCGAGCCGTCGATCGATTCGCGCACGATGTCGGCGTGCCCGAGGTGCCGGTGCGTCTCGGCGATCATGTGCACGAGGATCGTGTGCAGCGTGACGTCGCGGCGCTCCTCGGGCCACCACCCGACCGTCCCCGCGGCGTCAAGGCCGAGCTCGCGGATCGTGGCGTCCGACGCCTCCCACGACCGGTGGTACAGGCCGACGACGTCCTCCCGCGACTCGTCGGCACCGGCCCACATGTCGGCGTTCGCCGGCGCACCGTCGGCGTACCACGGCAGGTCGACCGGACACGGCCGGCCGAACACGCCGGTGAAGTAGCCGATCTCGACGCTCGCGACGTGCTTGACGATGCCCAGCAGGTTGGTGCCGGTGCGGGTCATCGGCCGGCGCACGTCGTATTCGGAGAGCCCGTCGAGCTTCCACAGCAGCGCGTCGCGGCCGACCTGGAGGTACCGGTGGAGGATCGCCTTCTGGTCGTTCACGGGAACGCCACCTCGGCGGCGGTGCAGGTTCCCGCCGACCGGCCCGGCGCCCGGTGCCACCGCCACGTCGTGTTCGCCAGCTCGATCACGGCGGAGGCCGGCAGCGCGTCCGACACGTCGTTCGTCGTGTGCGCGTCCTCGACGAGCGTCGCGTCGTAGCCGCGCGCAATGGCGCCGTGGAGGGTCGCGCGGACGCACCACTCGGTCTGCGCCCCGACGACCACGAGGCGGCCGACCGCGCGCTCCGCCAGCCGCTCCTCGAGATCCGTCTCCTCGAACGCGTCGTTCCACGTCTTGTGCACGACGGCCTCGCCGGCAGCGGGCGCGAGCTCGGGCACGATCCGCCACTCCGGCGAGCCTTCGGCGAGCTCGTCGTCGTGGTGCTGCACCCACACGACGGGCGTCCCGGCTCCGCGCGCCGCGGCGACAAGTCGAGAGATCGCGGCAACCACCTCGTCCCGCCGGTGCGCCGACGCGACGACGCCCACCTGCACGTCGACGACCAGCAGCGCGGATCTCGGCCGTCCGGCCAGTGTGCCCATCGCGCGCTACAGCCACTTCCTGCGGCGGAACAACCAGTAGAGCCCGGCGACCGCCGCGGCCATCGCGCCGACCACGGCGAAGTAGCCCCACTCGCTGCGCAGCTCCGGCATGTTGTCGAAGTTCATCCCGTAGATGCCCGCGACCATCGTCGGCACGGCGGCCATGCCCACCCACGCGGAGATCTTCCTCATGTCCTCGTTCTGCTTGACCGCCAGCAGGGAGAGATTGGCCTGCATGGCCGCGTCCATCGTCCGCTCGAGCGCCTCGACCTGGTCGAGCACGCGGAGCAGGTGGTCGCGGACGTCGGCGAAGTCGACCTTCAGCAGGTCGCCGACCCCGACGACGCCGCCCGCCGCGATCCGCGTCAACGGCTCGAGGAACGGCTTGGCCGCCCGCTGGAAGTCGATTAGCTCGCGCTTCACCGCATACATATCGTGCGGCGCGGCGGGAACGTCGTCGTCGAACACCGCGTCCTCGATGACGCGGACGTCCTCGGCGATCCGGTCGCCGACCTGCAGGTACTGGTCGACGAGGCGGTCGAGGATCGCGTGCACGACGGCCGTCGGACCGAGAGCGAGGCGCCGCGGATCGCCCTCGAGGTCGGATCTCACCGCCGCGAGCGGCATCGCGTCGCCGTGGCGCGCCGTGACCACCGCGGACTCGGAGAGAAAGATGCACAGATCCCCGATGTCGAGCGGGAGGCCCCGACCGCGGTAGGCGATCGTCCGGATCACGATGAACGCGTGCCCGTCGTAGACGTCCAGCTTCGGGCGCTGGTGCGTCGTGACGGCGTCCTCCACCGCGTAGTCGTTGAAGGCGAACCGCTCGGCAACCGGCTTCAGCTCGCTGCGCACCGGCTCGACGAAGCCGATCCAGGAGAATCCCGCGCGCGCGTCCGCCGAACCGGCGCGGCATCCGCCGACGTACGCCGGCGCATCCACTTGCACGGATCCAACCGTAGCGACCGACCCGACACCGCCTGTTTCGGGGACGGTGGCGGAGTTGCCGACGGCTGGACCGCTCGGGCACCGCAGCGTCCATGTCACGCGGCGCGGCCCGCGACGTCGCGCGCACCGCGACCGCGCAGGCGCAGCGCACATCCCTGTCCGGCGAGCGACCCGAGCAGGAGCATCGCACCGACGAGCGCCTGCGCCGACATTGGCTCGGAGAGCAGCACGGTCCCGAGCAGCGTCGCCGTCAACGGATCGGCGAGCGTCATTGTCGCAGCCGGTCCGGGCGCGAGTCCGCCGACGCCGCGGACGTGCAGCAGGTTGGCTCCGGCCATCGTGACGGCGCCGAGGTAGAGGAGCACCGCCACGTCCCTCGGCGACGCGATCCATGCCGCACCTTCGGCGACGACCAGCGGCACGAGGAGAATTGCGCCGATCAGGTACGCCGCAGATGCCACCTCCACGATGCTGCCCCCGTGCCGCGCACCCGCCTTCACGGCGACGATGTACCCGGCCAGGCACGCGCCCGCGCCGAGCGCCCAGGCACCACCTGCCGCGCCGTCGAGCGTCAGGTCGTCACGGGAGAGCAGCACCAACCCGGCGATCGCGGTCGCCGTGGCCGCGGCCCACGCGGGCGCCGGACGGTGCCCAAGGGCGATCCATCCAAGGACGCCCGCGATGACGGGTGCCGAACCCATCGCCACCAGCGTCGCCACCGCGACGCCGGTGTCCCGCGTGGCCGCGAAGAAGCAGGGCTGGAAGCCCGCGGATCCGAGCGCCACCAACCACGTTCCCGGCCTCCGGACCAGGGCGAGCGTCCGTCGACGGTTGCCTCCGACCGCGGGGAGGACGACGAAGAACACGGCGGCACCGACCGCCATGCGCACCCCTCCGAGTGCGAGGGGCGGAGCAGCCACGAGACCGAGCGTCGCCGCGGTGCCGGACGTGCCGCTCAGCACGCAGGATGCGAGCAGGAGCAACGCCGACCGCGGCACGCGTCGGTCGGAGGAACCGTCGACGTGCAGAACCGACGGCTGCGACACGGCCGGAGCCTATGGTCGATCCGTCTCCACCGTTCCTCTCGGGCACCGTCGACCACCGGCGCCGGTCCGAGTTCGTTCCGGCACTACCGTCGGGCGATCATGAAGATCACCCTCATCGGCACGGGGAGCCCGATCCCCGATCCGAACCGCGCCGGACCGTCGACGCTCGTGCAGGCCGCCGGAACGAACGTCGTCGTCGACTGCGGGCGCGGCTGCGTCATGCGCCTCATGGCCGCAGGCGTCGCTCCTCCCGCCGTGCACGCCGTGCTGCTCACCCACCTGCACAGCGACCACATCAGCGACCTCAACGACCTCGTCACGTCGCGCTGGATCATGGGGCCGGTCGACGCCGGCCCGACGCTCATCGTGGGACCCGTCGGCACCGGACGGGTGGTCGACGGCCTCAGGGCGATGCTCGCGCTCGACGAGCAGTACCGGCTCGACCACCACGCCGACCTCCGCTCAGGTGCGGGAATGGTCGTCGACGTGCGCGAGGTGTCGCCGGGCGACACGTTCGAGGTCGGCGACCTTGCGGTTCGCGTCGGCGGCACCGACCACCGTCCCGTCGCCCCGACGGTCGGCTACCGCATCGAGCACGCCGGCAAGACGGCCGTGCTCGCCGGCGACGGCGTGCCGTGCGACGGACTGGACGACCTCTGCCGCGGCGCGGACGCCTACGTGCAGACGGTGCTGCGCCCCGACCTCGTCGCGATCATGCAGCAGTTCGTGCCCGCGCAGGCCGGACGGCTCGGGGACATCCTCGACTACCACTCGAGCGTGGAGGATGCGGCCCGCACCGCGGCCCGCTGCGGCGTGTCGACGCTGGTGCTGACCCACTGCGTGCCTCCCGTGCAACCCGGGCAGGAAGGCGAATGGATCGACCTCGCGTCCGCGCACTTCGGCGGACGGGTGGTCGTCGGACCCGACCTGACGTCGGTCGATCTCTAGGCCGCACGGCGTTCCGGACGATCCGGACGAACGTCCGCCGGGGTCAGCCCCCGTGCACCGCGTGCTCGTCGACGAACACGCGACGGCGCGCCGACACGTTGGCCATCGAGTCCGCGACGACCGTCGCGCCGATCTCGCTCGCGTAGGCCGCGTCAAACGCCTCGCGCGAGTCGAACCACAGCTCGGCGATGCCGTCGGGGTCGCCCTCGCCGGGTTGGCGCACCACGTTGAACACGGCCCGTCGCAAGCCCGGAAGCTGCCGCGCGAGCGGCTGGTGCCCGTCGAGCCACCAGCGCTCGAACTCCTCGTGCGTCGCGCCGTCCCGCCGGTACAGCAGGATCGCCGCCTTGAACGTCACGACGGCTTCCTCGTGCGCGCGAAGGGCCTGCCACCGACCGCGAGCGCGACGCTCACCACGATCTCGGCCGGCCGTGGCGCGTCGGGTATCCACACGTCGATGGCATCCATCTCGTCGAACGACCAGATGTCGTCCTTGTTCGTGATCGGAAGGGTGATGTGCGCGCCGGGACCGCCGACCTTCTTCGTCGACGGAATGATGTCGTCGCCCTTCACCACCACCTTGCGCACGGGCGCACCGAACCGGGGGTGGAGCAGCGCCGCCGCGTGCTCGATCTCGCCTTCGGTTCCGACGATGGCCCCCTTGCCGTAGGCGGTGACGTCACCGGCGGCGACGCCCAGGGCCGCCAGCGCGCGCTCGGCGAGCTGGCCGGAGATCTCCGCGCCCATCGCCTCGAGTTCGGCGAGGTCCTTCCCGCCGTGGGGCGCGAGTGGGTTCGCGATCACCGCGCTCGCCACGGCGCGGCGCACGGTGCGACCAACGTCGACGCCGGACTCGGCACGGATGTCCTCGACGGTGACCACGAACTTCCGGATGCGCATGCCGCGACGGTACTACGGGAGCCCGACGGCACCGACCAGGTCGCGCTCAATCGATGCGCAGCTCCATCGCCACGGCGATCGCGTCACCGATCTCGATGCGCTCCGACCGCCGAACCGCATCCTTCAGGGGCGGCACGTAGGTGCCGTCGCGCCGCCACAGCGACGTCGTGAACTCGGTGCCGCCGGTCCACGCCACTCGAACACGGTCGCGGCGAACTCGAACTGCATCGCGCGGGCACGGCACCAACCGCCAGCGGCGCCCTAGGAGGACGCCCTCCGCCAGCGCGCGAGCGACGGAACCTGGCGTCGCACGAGCCACCTGACGATGAACGAAGCGCGGTCGCGCCTGAGGGCCTCGTCCACGATGACGACCATCTCGTCGAGCGTGCAGTCGGGGTCGAGGAACGCACCGTCCGCGTAGCAGAGCGAGCACCAAGTCGCACTCCTGCCGCCGTCGGCCTCGGTTCCGCGGCAATCGCCGGCCTTCCTCGTGTGCAGTGGCATCCCGCAGCTCTGGCACTGTCGCACGTCCGCACCGTACCGAGGTGCGGCGACGCCCCGCCGCGACGGACGTCCCCAACCCAGCCGGGGCAGTGAGCGGATCGCCATTCCCGCATGGCGAGACGATGTTGCATGATTGCTACATAGCAACTATGCTACAGGCCGTGGGTCGCAAGCCGAAGGAAGAGACACCCGTCTTCAACCGCCTCGAGTCGGTTCGCGAGTCGCGCGGTCTGTCGAGGACCGAACTGGCCGAGCTGGCCGACGTCCATTACCAGACGATCGGCTACATCGAGCGCGGCGAGTACAGCCCGAGCCTCCCGCTCGCGCTCCTGCTGGCGAGGATCCTGCGCACCGACGTGCACGAGATCTTCTCCCTCCATCCGTTCACGAAGCGAAAGGACCGAGAGCCATGACCGCCGAATCCGTACAGGTGACA
>JBIIHV010000206.1:0-3246 GCA_044235415.1 Ilumatobacteraceae bacterium
ACCAGGTGGGCGACCGGCCGCTGGTGGCCGACATCGCCACGGCCGTCGAGGCGCTGCCGGCGCTCGCGTCGCTACGTGCGTGCGACTGGCGGTCGGGCGCGGCCTAGCGCGCGGCCGACACGGCCCGCAGGTAGGGCGGCACCGTCCGCCACAGCAGCACCGCCGCCGCAACCTCCACCATGTGCAGGGGATCGGCCCACGGACCCTCGTGTCCGGTCACGAGGTCGTGGACGGTCGCCGTCGCGGTCAGCCCGACGAACGTGGCGAGCATCACGGTGACGATCCGCGAGAACCGGAACCGGATGGCTCCGGTGACCGCGGCGATGCCGAGCGACGCCTGCCACATCGCGAGGTGCCGCGCGACGTGCGACGCGTCGTCCGCGCCCGTCGAGCGGACGAACGACGCCGCGGCGGCCACCACGAGCAGGCCCCCCGCGGCGGCGAGCAGCAGCCGGACGGCGGGACGCGCGTGCGCCGCAGGAATCCACGATGCGGCCGCTGGTGCGGGCCGGGCTCCGGCGGCCGCCAGTGCAGTGCACGTCGCGCACGTGCGGCGGTGCGCGCGGACCAGCGCCGTCTCGGCCTCGGGCACCTCGCCGTCGAGCTCTGCCGAGACGCGCTCGGTCCAGGGGCAGACCGTGTCGCCGTTCACTGCATCCCCGCCCGGTTGAGTCGCGTCGGGCCGCTCAGCACGAAGTTGATGCCGAACACGGCGGTTCCCACGAGGACGATGGCGGGGCCGCTCGCCACGTTCCTGTGGAACGACACGAAGAGGCCGATCACGGCGAAGACGACGCCCAGCACGGTCGACGCCACGACGATCCTGCCGAACGACCGGTAGGTCATCGCCGACGTGGCGGCCGGGATGAGCAGCGTCGCGGCCACGAGCAGCACGCCGAGCACCTGCAGTGCGGTGACCACCACGAGTGCGAGCAGCGTGCTGAAGAGGAACTCCATCGTCCTCGTGGGCACCCCGTGCGCCCGCGCCACGGCGGGGTTGTGCGTCGCGGCGACGAGGGGCTTGTAGTTCAGCACCAGGAGAACGACCGCGGCCATCGACACCAGCACGACGAGCACGATGTCCTCCGTGTCGACGCCGAGGATGTTGCCGAAGAGCAGGTTGGTCGAGTTGAGGCGGCGGTCGCGCGACGACGAGACGATCGCCACTCCGACGGCGAACATCGACGACGCGACGATGCCGATGGCCGCGTCGACGGGCAATCCCCGGCTGCGGACGAAGTAGATCAACCCGGCCGCGACCCCGGCGGCCACCGCGGCACCGAGGTAGATGTCGAGTCCGTAGGTGACGCCGAGCGCGACGCCGCCGAGGATGCTCTGCGACATCCCCTGGCCGATGTACGACATGCGCCTGACGAGCACGAAGGGGCCGATCATCCCGGCCAGTGCGCCGATGAGCACGGCCACGAGCAGTGCGCGCGAGAAGAACTCGTACTGGAAGGGGTCGGTGAGCAGGTTCACCTCGCCGCTCCCCGGGCGGGGCGGTCGACCACGAGCGGCCGCCCATCGTGGAGGATCACCTCCATCGCCGCGCCGAACGTCCGGCTGACGATGTCGGTGGTGAGCACTGCGTCTGGCGTGCCGTCGGCGACGATGGTGCGGTTGAGGCAGGCGATCCGCGGCATCCGTGCGGCGACCCAGTTCAGGTCGTGCGTGGTCAGCACGACGGTGAGGCCGTCGTCGCGCAGCGCCTCGATCAGTTCGAGCACCTGCTGGCGCGCGTTCATGTCGATGCCGCTGGTCGGTTCGTCGAGCACGAGCAGGTTGGGGCGCGACATCAGCGCGCGGGCGATGAGGGCGCGCTGGAACTGCCCGCCGGAGAGTTCGCTCAGGCGGCTGTCGGCGAGGTTGGCGATGCCGAGCCACTCGAGCACGCCCATCGCCTCGCTCCGCTCCTGACGCGAGAACCACGGCATCCGTCCGCTCGTCGACGCGCCGCCGAGCAGCACCATGCCCTCGACGGTCAGCGGGAATCCGCGTTCGCCCGCCTCCAGCTGCGGCACGTAGCCGACGGCGATGCCATTCGCTCCCGTGGCAACCAGCCGTCCCGCGGACGGCACCAGCTCGCCGAGGATGATCCGGAGGAGCGTCGTCTTGCCTGCACCCGACGGTCCGATCAGCGCGACCAGTTCGCCCTCGTCGACCTCGAGCGAGACGTCGTGCAGCACCTTCTCGGCTCCGTACGAGAACGCGACGCGTTGCAGCGAGATCACGACGCCAACCCCAGGGGAAGGATGCCGTCGAGCACCGACGGGTCGCCGCCGAGCGCAGTGGTGATCAGCCGAACGTTGCGCAGCATCATCCCCTCGTAGGAGTGTTCGGGCGTGCCGGGTTCCCCCGGCAGTTCCTCGTCCGAGAGGTCGGAGAAGTACTGCGCGCCGGTCTCGCGGGCGACGGCATCGAGCACCTGCGACGGGAACACCTCGCTGCCGAAGAACGCGGGGACGCGCTCGGACCTGATCTGGTCGATCATCCTGCGGACTTCGTCGGCCGATGGCTCGGAGAACGAGACCGGCTGGATGGCCCCGACGACGGGGATGCCGTAGCGGCGCCCGAAGTACGACCAGCTGTCGTGGTACACGACGAGCTTGCGACGCGACTCCGGGATCGAGCCGATGGCGCGCCGGAACGCGTCGTCGAGCACCTGCAGTCGCGCGACGAACGCCTCCGTGCGCGAGGCGAAGTCCGCCGCCTTCGACGGCTCGAGCTGGGCGAGCGCCGTGCCGATCTGGCGCGCGTAGGCGATCGCGTACACGGGGTCGGTCCAGAAGTGCGCGTTGAACGAGTGCGCGTGGCCGTGCGCGGCGATGTCCTCTGCGGAGTCGGTGGCGATCACCTCGTCCTCGGGGATCACGGCCGACAGCCTCACCTCCGGCGTGCCGGCGGGATAGTGCGTCCTGACGAACTTCGTGACGGCGTCGTTCAGACCCATTCCGTTCTCGATGTAGAGGTCGATCCTCGATGCGCGGATGGCGTCGCCCGGCACCGGCTCGTAGGTGTGGCCGTTTTCGCCGGGCGGGATGATGCTCGCGACCTCGACGTCGCCGCCGGCGATCACCTCGACGATCGCCGCGTTTGCGGGGTCGGAGACCAGCACCGTGCGCCGCTCGACGGCGATCGTCGCTTCGGTGGGCACTTCGGGGAGGCCATCCGACTGCTCGATGGTGTCGGGTGCGGCGTCCTCGGTCGACGCGCCGGTGCCCGCGCCGATGACGACGAGGCTCGCGA
>JBIIHV010000035.1:0-10536 GCA_044235415.1 Ilumatobacteraceae bacterium
CCGGTACGGCACCCAGCCCCATGGCCTCCGACAGCCGGTAGGCCGCGGCTTCGCGCCGGTGCAGCCCGGGATCGAAGTCCCACAGCGGGCGCTCGCCACGCACCGGCTTGTAGATCGCCCGCGTGCGCACGCCGTCCAGCACGACGTCGACGAGCAGCGTGGCGTTGCTGCTCCGCGGCATCCGTCCGACGACCTCGATCTCCCCGTGCGCGAGGATGCCGTCGGCTAGTTCATCCGCGGGCACGCGTGTCCCTCGGGATCGATCGGCAGGTGGCAGAAGGTGCACTGCGGTCGCCCCGCCGCCACGACGTCGTCGGCGCGGTCGCAGAATGCCGCTGCCTGTCCGCGCGTGAGGTGCACGCGCAGGCGCGAGCCGTCGCCTTCCGCGAGGGCGTCGTCGGACGGCCCGTCCGGATCGTCGTCCTCGTCGCCGCGGTCGGTCAGCTCGTCGATCTGCACGAGCATCCGGTCGCTGCGGGGGTCGTAGGCGATGCCGATCGTACCGACGACGAAGAGAACGTCGCCCGGCGGCGGCATCTCCATCGCCTCGTCGAGCGGGCGCTCGGCGACGTCGGGTGCGTCGGCGAGCAGCTGGCGGAGGTACTGGGAGAGCGCGGCGACCTGCTGCTTCTCGCACTTCACCGTGACGCGGCCCGCGTCGCCGCGAACGTCGACGAGGAACGTCCGCTGCCCCGGCCGGCCGACGGTCCCGCAGGTGAACGAGTCGACGCGCTCGAACTCGAGGAACACGCCGTCCTCAGGAGGGCCGCAGGCCGGCAAGCGCCGCGCCCGTCGAGTTCACGGTCAGGACGACCGGGCCGCCACGCCCCCACGACAGCACGCTGACCGAGCACGGGCTGATCACGATCCGCTGGAACAGGTCGAGGTGGGTGCCGAGCGCGTGCGCGACCGCGGCCTTGATCGGATCGGCGTGCGACACGCAGACCACCGTCTTCCCGGGGTGCCGGCCGCGGATCTCCTCGAGCGCCCCGACGATGCGGGCCTGCATCTCGGTGAAGCTCTCGCCGCCGGGGAACCGGAAGGCGCTCGGCGCGCGCTGCACGGTGGTCCACTCGGGCTTCTTCATCAGCGTCGCGAGCTTCGCACCGGTCCACGCGCCGAAGTCGCACTCGACGAGTCCGCGGTGGATGGCCACCTTGCGCGACGTCGCAGCGGCGATCGGCGCGGCGGTCTCGCGGGTGCGCTCGAGGGGCGAGGCGTAGAGGGCGGCGACGGCGCCGGCCGACGCGATGCGCTCCGCGACGGACTCGGCCTCGCTCCGTCCCTGATCGGAGAGGTGCAGGCCCGGTGCGCGACCGGGGAGCACCTTGCCCGTGGTGGGCGTCGTGCCGTGCCGCACCAGGAGGATCGTCGTGGGTGCGGTCGCGCGGGCCATGTGCTGCGCCCAAACTACCGTCTGCGCCCGTGGCAGGAACGTCGCGACGACCGCTCGTCGCGCTCGCATCGGAGATCGAGGGGTGCAGGTCGTGCCCGCGGCTCGTCGCATGGCGCGAGGAGGTCGCCCGCACGAAGCGCGCCGCGTACCGCGACGAGGAGTATTGGGGACGTCCGGTTGCGGGCTTCGGCGATCCGGTGGCGCGGATCGTGTTCCTCGGACTCGCCCCCGGCGCGCACGGTGCCAACCGCACGGGACGCGTGTTCACCGGCGACCGGAGCGGGGAGTGGCTGTACCGCGCGCTGCACCGGGCCGGTCTGGCCAACCAGCCGGATTCGTCCTCGCGCGACGACGGGCTCGAGCTCCGCGGCGCGTGGGTGACGGTGGCGGTGCGGTGCGCACCGCCCGGCAACTCGCCGTCGCCCGACGAGCGGCGCCGGTGCGCGTCCTTTCTGGCGCGCGAGCTCGCGCTGTTGGGTTCGGTGCGCACGGTGGTGTGCCTCGGCGCGTTCGCACTCGCCGCACTGGCCGAGGTGCTCGAGGTGCGGCCGCGCCCCCGCTTCGCGCACGGCGCGGTGCTTCGCGTGGGCCGCTACGACGTGGTGTGCAGCTACCACCCGAGCCAGCAGAACACGTTTACCGGCACGCTCACCGAACGGATGCTCGACGACGTGGTGGCGACGGCGGTCCGGCTCTCCGCGGACTGACGGCCGCCAGCGCCTCGTGCGCGGCTCAGTGCGCGGCGGGAACGGTGCCGTCGGCCTTCTTCTTCGGCGGGGGCACGCCGACGACCGGGGCGGGGTGGGCCGTTGCGGGCCACCGTCGGCGACTGACAGTGCTCAGCAGCTTGAGCAGCCGCATCGCAGTGGCGTCGGTCTCGGCCGGGCGCGCCTCGACGGAGCCGTCGGCGATCATCCGGTTCATCACCTCTTCGCCGAGCGGGGTGCGCACGACGCACAGTGTCCACGCATTGTCCTCGCCGATGCCGCCGGTCGAGATGTCGGCGTGCTCTGCGGCGAAGTCCGGGCAGGTCTTGCACCCCTCGCGCGTCCACTGGTGGCACTCCTTGAGGTCGATCTCGTGGTACGAGCCGTCCTTCATCCAGATCTGGAAGACGCCCTTGATGTTCATCTTCACCATCTCCTCCTTGCGGAGGCCGTACTTCGCGAGGAAGAGCTCCTCGAAGATGGCGTCGTCGAACGTCTTCGAGCAGAGCAGGCCGATGTTGAAGAGGAACGGCTTGCCCACCTTGCCGGCCTTGCGCGTCCACATGATCGGCGGCACCGACGACTGGCAGCTCATGCCGACGAGCGCGAGGCGTTGCAGGCCGGCGTCGGCGGCCTCCTTCATCGCGAGCGTGTTCGCCGAGTAGGTGTAGCGGCTGCCCGACGATGCGAGCACCTCGGCGGGCGTGCGGGCGAGGCCGGGACGCGCCTTCCACGACGAGCCATCGCCCTCGAGGAAGCTCGTCAGCGCGGCGTCGATGTAGTCGTTCTTCAACAGCCAGATGAGCATGGCGCCGACGAACCCGCCGTCCTGGCCCTTGTGGTGTACCTCGGGATCGGTCGCGCGGCACAGCAGCAACGACCGGTATTGGCCGAACATCTCGTCGTCGTGCCGGGTGCGGCCGAACAGGTGCATGTCGGCGTCCGGTTCCCACGACCGGAAGCGCGGGCAGGCGCGCGTGCAGCTGGTGCAGCCCTTCTCGCCGTGGCCGCAGTTGGCGGGGCCAAGGTCGTCCTCGAGGTGGAAGGGCTTGTAGTGGCCCTCCTCGTGGGTGTAGCCGATCACCTCGTGCGGGCAGGCCACGACGCACCCCGCGCACCCGGTGCAGAGGCCCGACGAGATCACCTCCTCGTGGAGCTCCTTCCACTGATGGGTCCAGCGGCTGGTTGCTGCAGCGGTCGTGCTCACGTCGCCACTCTACGGTGCGCGCCCGAGGCGCCCCGCCGCCGTCCACGTGGACTCGCATCGCACGACGCTGGCAGGATGTCCCGATGCTGACGTACACGCCCGAGGCCGAGTCGTTCCGCGCAGAGGTGCGCACCTGGTTGCGCGAGAACCTCCCGGCGGGATGGTTCGACGAGGGCTTCGAGATGACGTCGGAGCAGCGCCGCGAATTCAACGAGTCGTGGACCGCGCGGCTGTTCGAGGGCGGCTGGATCTGCGCGACATGGCCGAAGGAGTACGGCGGCAAGGGTCTGTCCCTGCTGGAGGGCGTCGTGCTGGCGGAGGAGTTCGCCAACGCGCGCGCGCCGATGCGGGCCGACTTCTTCGGCGACACGCTGGTCGGTCCGACCCTGCTGCAGTGGGGGACGGAGGAGCAGAAGAAGGAGTTCCTGCCGAGGATCCTCTCCGGGCAGATGCGCTGGTGCCAGGGGTTCAGCGAGCCGAACAGCGGCAGCGACCTCGCGAGCCTCAAGACCACCGCGGTGCTCGACGGCGACGAGTGGGTGATCAACGGCCAGAAGGTGTGGACGACGCAGGGCCACCATGCCGACTACTGCTTCCTCCTGGTGCGCACCGACCAGTCCGCGGCCAAGCACGCGGGCATCTCGTACCTGCTGGTGCCGATGCGCCAGCCGGGGGTCGAGGTGCGCGGGATCGTGCAGCCCGATGGCACGGCCGAGTTCTGCGAGGTGTTCTTCACCGATGCGCGCTGCCCGAAGGACAACGTGGTCGGAGGGGTGAACAACGGGTGGCAGGTCGCAAACTCGACGCTCGCCTTCGAGCGCGGCATGAGCGCGACCACGGGCCACCGGCGGTTCGAGGAGGAGTGGAACCTCATGGTCGCCGCGGCGCGGCGAACCGGTGCCATCGACGACGCGCTGATCCGGCAGCGCCTGGTGCAGTACTGGACCAAGGTCCAGATCCTGCGCATCAACGGGCTGCGGTCGCTCGGCGCCTCGCTCGCCGGCCGCCGCGACCCGTCGATCGCGTCGCTCGGTGCGACGAACAAGATGTTCTGGACCGAGATGCACCAGCGGGCGATGGAGCTCGCCCTCGACATCCACGGTCCGGAGGCGATGCTGATCGATGCGGGTCCGCGCTCCGGCGGCTGGCCGGGCGCGCAGCGCGACAAGCGGCGCGAGGGGTACCCCGTGAGCGCGATGATGTCGGCCTTCTTCTTCTCGCGGTCGGAGACGATCTGGGGCGGCACCAGCCAGATCCAGCGCAACATCGTCGGGGAGCGCGTGCTCGGCCTGCCGAAGGAGCCGAAGCCGTAGTCCGCGGCGTCCGTCGGGTCGCGCGCGACTAGCGTTCGGTCGTGCCGTTCCTCGCCGCAGTGTCGTCCGTGCTGTCGCACACGCTCAAGTTCCGTACGCGCGCGTCGCGCTCCGAGTACTGGTGGTGGCAGTTGTTCGCATTCCTGGTCGCGTTCGTCGCACAGGTGGTCGTCGGGGTGCAGTCGGGCGACTCGGCCGGGCAGGTGGCCGGTGGAATCGTCTGGATCGTGCTGTTGCTGCCCTCGCTCTCGGTCGCATGGAGGCGCATGCACGACGCGGGTCGCGGGGGATGGTGGACCTTTGTCCCCATCGCCAACATCGTGTTCACCTTCGTGCCGAGCGTGCAGGAAGTCAACCGGTGGGGCCCGCCGCCCCCGCCCCGGACGGTCTGAACTCAGGGTCATGACGGCGGACGACGTCGTCGTCGCGGCCGGTCCGCTACGCGGTGTGCGGCACCTTGCGGCGGTACGGACCGTCGAGCAGCGGCGAGGTGACGATGAAGTCGGCGCTCGCGCGGTTGCAGGCGACGGGGATGTTCCACACCGCGGCGATGCGCAGCAGCGCCTTGATGTCGGGGTCGTGCGGCTGCGGCTCGAGCGGGTCCCAGAAGAACACGAGCACGTCGATCGCGCCGTCGGCGATGCGTCCGCCGATCTGCTGGTCGCCGCCGAGTGGACCGCTCTTCACGCGCGTCACCTCCAACCTCGCGTGCTCGGCCACCAACCGTCCGGTGGTGCCGGTGCCGATGAGGTCGTGGGACGCCAGCGCCTCGCGGTGGTCGAGCACCCACTGCAGCAGGTCGTCCTTCATGTTGTCGTGTGCCACGAGCGCAATGCGCTTCCGTGCGGGCGACTCGATCTCCGTCATCAGCATGGTGTCCATCTCCCCAGTGTGACAGCGACGACGGGCCGGGTCGCGTGACGGACGTCGCGTCGGTCGTGATGCGGTCCCCCGTTGGTCCGCTGTTCATCGTGGCGTCACCTGCAGGGGTGACGTCGATCGAGTTTTCCGACGGTCGGGCCGTCGCACGGTCGGCGGCCGGCGCGGACCCGTCCGCCGGGCGGCACGTGGAGGCGGCAGCGCTGCAGCTCGACGAGTACTTCGCCGGCCGTCGGCGCGCCTTCGATCTTGCGCTCGATCTCCGGGGGACGGCGTTCCAGGTGCTCGCGTGGCAGGCGCTGGTGCGCATTCCGTTCGGTGCCACGGTCACCTACGGCGAGCAGGCCGCGATGATCGGGCGCCCGACCGCGGCGCGCGCCGTTGGGTCGGCCAACGGACGCAACCCCGTGCCGATCGTGGTGCCGTGCCACCGGGTGCTCGCCGCGGGTCGGGCGCTCGGCGGCTACTCGTCGGG
Source organism: Ilumatobacteraceae bacterium (assembly GCA_044235415.1). GTDB lineage: Bacteria > Actinomycetota > Acidimicrobiia > Acidimicrobiales > Ilumatobacteraceae > UBA3006. The sequence goes on from JBIIHV010000035.1 coordinate 5,978, forward strand.
GCTGGACGTGAAGCGTGCGCTGCTCGCCCTCGAGGGCGTCAGTGTGGCTGGGTGAACCCGTAGCACTCGCGGAGGTGCTCGTCCCGCAGCGCCTCGGATGGTGGCCCGCAGGACACGACGCGCTGGGCGAGCAGCACCACCGTCGTCGCGCGTTCGGCATCGGCCAGTTCGTGCGTCGCGAGGACGACGGTGGCGCCGCGCGCGCGCTCCTCGTCGATGATGCGGGCGACGGTGGCACGACCGTTGAGGTCGAGCCCGGCGGTCGGCTCGTCGAGCAGGAGGACGTCGGCGCCCCACGCCAGCACCTGCGCAAGGTGGGTGCGCTGCTGCTGGCCCCCGGAGAGGTCGCGCACCGCGCGGTCGGCGGTCTCGTCGGCGCCGGTGCGGCGCATTGCGTCGGCGACCGCGTCGCGGTCCTCCGATCGCAGTGGGCGGAGGAGCCCGCGCCGCGCGTAGCGGCCCATGGCCACGACGTCGGCGGCCCGCAGGGGCAGCGTGTGCGACGAGACGGGGTGCTGCGGCAGGTACGCGGTGCGGCGGGGGTCGTCGCCGGGCGCCCGGCCGAGCACGGTAACCCTGCCGTCGATCGGCGCGAGCAGGCCCGCGAGGGTCTTCAGCAGCGTCGACTTCCCGCTGCCGTTCGTGCCGATCAGCACGAGCAGACCGCCGGCCGGGACGTCGAGGTCGATGCCGCGCACGACCGCGCGGTGGCCGTGGCCGACGGCGAGCCGCGACGCGACGATCGTGCCGGAGGCGCTCACGGCAGGTGCACCGTGCCGTGGGCGTGCGGCAGCTCGTCGTCGTGCCGACCCGCGCGCGCGACCTCCTTCGCGACGGCGGCGACGGCGAAGATGCCCGTCGCCACGAGCACGATGCTCGCGCCGGCCGCGACGTCGAGGTGGTAGCTGACCAGGAGGCCGAGCCAGCACGACGCCGCGCCGCACGCGGCCGCGATCGCCGTCATCGTGCCGGCGCGCCTGGCGAAGAGCGCACCCGTGGCGGGCGGGGCGATGAGCATGCCGAGCACGAGCATCGTGCCGACGGTCTGGAACCCCGTCACCACGCTGACGGCGACCATCGCGAGGGTGAGCGAGTGGAAGAGGCGCGCCGAGAAGCCGGCCGATCGGGCGAGGCCCTCGTCCACCGACAGCATGAGGAACGGGCGCCGGCACACGACGGCCGTTGCGGCCACGGCACCGAGGGCGACCGCCTGCAGGCCGATCTTGCCCGTCGTCGCGCCGAGCAGCTCGCCGAAGAGGATGCGCGTGAGGTCGCCGGTGAACGACTCGGAGCGGGAGGTGATGGCGACGCCGAGTGCGAGCATCGCGACGAAGAGCAGGCCGATGGCGGTGTCACCGGCGAGGCGGAGCCGCCGGGTCACGAGTCCCACTCCGGCCATCATCACGAGGGCGCCCGCCGCCGCGCCGACGAGCCCCGAGATGCCGAGCAGCAGCGCGGTGGCGATGCCCGGCAGGACGCCGTGCGCGAGCGCGTCGCCGACGAAGGCGAGTCCGCGCAGCACCACCCACGTGCCGGCGACCGCGCACGTGAGCGCCACGAGCACCGACGCCACGAGGGCGAGCCGCATGAACTCGTTGTCGGCGAACGGCGCGACGAGGAGGTTCACCGGAGGGCGTCGAGGATGGCGTCGGCGAAGGTTCGGATGAAGGCAGCGTAGGAGGCGCTTCCACCGAGGACGTGCGTGGAGAGCTCGACGACGTCGGCACCCGTCTCGCGGGAGATCTGCTCGGCGACGTCCCGCGGCGTGCCGAGGCTGGTGAAGATCGTCGTCGCGCCGTGCTCGGCGATGACCGCCTTCAGATCGGCGAGCTGCTTCGCGCTCGCATCGGCCGTCGTCGACATCGAGGGGATGACGGCGCCAATCACCTCGCAGCCGTAGCGGTCGGCGAAGTAGCCGAGCTCGTCGTGCCCGGTGACGAGTTCGCAGCGGTCGAGCGCCGCGAATCCGGAGGCGAGGTCGGCATCGAGTGCCGTGAGCTCCTCGGTCAAGGGCGCGGGGTCCACCTGGGTGCCGATCGCGGCGGAGATGGCGTCGGCGAGCGCCGGCAGCGCCTCGAGCATGGTCGCAGGGGAGAGCCACAGGTGCGGGTCGCCGGCCTCATGGGCGTGCTCGGCTTCGTCACTCTGGTCATCACCGTGGTCATGGCCGTGGTCGTCGCCGTGGTCGGCGTCGCGCACCGTGACGTGCGCGGACAGCTCGAAGACCGTCGTGCCCGCACCGGCAGCCGCGGTGATGGCGTCTTCCAGGTTCTCCTCGAGCCCCAGTCCGTTCGCGACGAGCAGGTCGGCGTTCGCCATCGCCTCCATGTCCCGTGCACTCGGTTGGTAGGCGTGCGGATCCTGGCCGTCGGGGATGATCACCACGATCTCGGCGGCATCGCCGACGAGATCGGCGACGAGGCGCCCGAGCACGGAGTACGTGACGACGACGGTGGCGGTGGGCTCCGCCGGGGCGGTGGTCGAGGACGGTTCAGCGGGGGTGGACGCGGGATCGCTCGTGCCGGAGCACGACGCGGTGGCGAGCAGCGCCAGGGGCAGCAGCAGAAGGCCGATTGCGCGGCGCGGACGGGACGTGGTGTGCGTGAGGAACATGCGCGGGACCGTACCCAGCCGCCGATGCGTTGTCAAGAATGATTCTTATTCGGTCGCCTGCCGCTGCGAGCACGGTCTGCAGCGCCCGAGGACGTCGAGCCGATGGTCCTCGGGGATGAACGACCCTTCGCGGGCGATCCGCTGCAGCGCGTCGCGCAGCGCCCGCTCGGCGGCCTCGGGCACGGTGAAGTCGGCGACGGTGCCGCACTGCGTGCACACGAGGTGGTGGTGGTGGCCGATGATCTCCTCGGCGAGCTCCACGCGGATCAGCTCGTCGGAGCCGGCCACGCGGCGCACGATGCCGGTGCGCTCGAGGTCGGACATGTTCCGGTACACCGAACTCTGCACCAGCGAGGGGCGCTGATCGAGGACGTCGGCCATGGTCGCCGGCCTGCCGATGTCGAGCAGCAGGTCGACGAGCTCCCGGCGACCCGACGTATAGAGCTGGCCTGCGCCGCGCAGCCGCTCGCCGACGACGGCGTGGGCCTGCGCGCGATCGACCGCCACGCGCGGGATGGTAGTCCCGCGCGGAGCGGGGCTAGGAGGAGAGACCCAGCGCGGTGCCGATGATGCTGTTCAACTCCTCGATCTCGACCTGGCCGCTGCGGCGGACCATCACCTTGCCGTCGGCGTCGAGCAGCACGAAGTACGGCCAGCCGTCGGCTCCGAACGCGTTTGCGGCGGTGCCCTTCGCGTCGTCGAGCAGGACCGGCCAGAGCTTCGGGAATCCCTCGCGCGTCAGCCACTGCGACGGCGGGAAGTTGGGCAGGGTGGGGTCGACCTGCGTCGCGACCGCGATGACGTCGAGGTTGGCGGGTACGCCGCCGGACTCGTACCACTCCACCAGCTTGGGCACCTCGGCCTGACAGTTGGGGCACCAGTGGGCGAGGTAGATGAGCAGGGTCGGGGCGCCGGGTGCGGTGGTGACGACGTTGCCGGTGAAGCCCTCTCCGGTCAGCACCGGCGCCGTCATGCCGATCGCGGGATCGTTGGCGGCCCCCGTGTTCAGCGGAAGCGGTTCTCCCGCCACCGTGACGGTGCCGAAGTTCTGGATGTCGCCACTGGCGGCGTCGTCCGAGGACCCGCTCATGGTGATGGCGACGACGGCAGCGACGCCGACGATCACGGCTATCGCAGCGCCGATGTAGAACGTGATGTTTCCGGATCCGGACTTCTTCTTCGCGGGTGCAGGCTTGGTGCTCATCGGCAAATAGTTCTAGCCGACGGGCGGAGGCGGAGAGCGATCAGGCCGGCTCTGCGGGCAAGGTCGTGAACACGATTGCCGCGAGGAAGCCGGTGAAGGCCATGAAGGCAAGGGAGACGAAGCCAAACTCGGCGAACCAGACCACGTTGCACGGCACCTCGGTCGAGCACATCGGCGAGTGCAACCCGGGCACCCGCTCCAGGAGGAAGTGGTAGGCCGACACGGCGATCCCGATCAGGCCCAGGGGCATTGCGACCCAGCCCGCGCCGCGCCGGCGCGCGACGGCGAACACGGTCAGCACGACCCCGAGGGGGTACATCATCGTGCGCTGGTACCAGCAGAGGATGCACGGGGTGTAGTTGGCAATCTCCGAGAAGTAGAGGCTCCCGAGGGTCGACGTCGCGGTGGCGGCCGCTGCCAGCGGCAGCGCGAACGGCCGGAATCCCTCGACGACCGTCGTTGCGGCGGAGACACGTCCGTACGCCAGCCGGGCCGCGAGGATCACGAGGGTTCCTGCCAGCAGGGCGAGGCTGAGCATCGCAAAGAACGACTGCAGCGCGTCGCGGACGGCGGGTTCGGCGAGGGCGTTGGCGAGGACCATGGAGGCGAGTGTAGGGATGCCCGTGGCGCAAGAATGAGGGGGTGACCACGCTCAAGGACCGGATCAAGGTCGACCTCACCGAGGCGATGAAGCAGCGCGACGACACCGTGCGCGACACGCTGCGCATGCTGTTGTCCGCGA
>JBIIHV010000207.1:0-3212 GCA_044235415.1 Ilumatobacteraceae bacterium
TGGTGAAGGAGCCTGACGAGATCGCGCGGATCGAGCGGGCAGCTGCCATCGCTGACCGCGCACTGGCGGGCACCGAGGTGCGTCCTGGTGCGACGGAGGAAGACGTCCGCAACCGTCTCGAGGAGTCAATGCGGCGGGAGGGCGCGGACGGGCCCGGGTACGGCACGATCGTCGCGTCCGGGCCGAATTCCGCACTTCCGCACCACCGTCCGACGGCGCGGGACATCCGGCTCGGCGACGCAGTGGTCATCGACGTGGGTGCCGAGGTCGACGGTTACCGCTCCGACATGACCCGAACGACGGGGGTCGGTCCCGTCGATCCGATCCTCGCGTCCTGGTGGGAAATCGTCGCCGAGGCGCAGGAGGCGGGGGTTGCCGCCGTCCGACCGGGCGCGACGGGTGACGACGTCGACCGCGCGGTCCGGCACGTCCTCGACCGACACGGCGTCGGAGAGTGGTTCGTGCACGGGACGGGGCACGGCGTCGGACTCGCGATCCACGAGGGCCCGTGGCTCAGGCGCGGATCCACCGACGTCCTCGAGGAGGGCATGGTGGTCACCGTCGAGCCAGGGCTCTATCGTAGGGATCTCGGCGGCGTGCGCATCGAGGACCTGCTCGTCGTGACCCGGACCGCCAGCCGCCACCTGACCCATTCCCCGAAGGACGCACCATGCCCGCAATCAGCACCAACGACCTGAGGAACGGCATCACGCTGAACCTCGACAACGCGCTGTTCACCGTCGTCGAGTTTCAGCACGTCAAGCCCGGAAAGGGCGGCGCGTTCGTCCGCACCAAGCTCCGGAACCTCCGCACCGGCAACGTCCTGGAGCGCACCTTCAACGCCGGCGTGAAGGTCGAGCAGGCCATCCTCGACCGCCGCGACATGCAGTTCCTCTACAAGGACGGCGACGACTACATCTTCATGGACACGGAGACGTACGACCAGCTGCCGATCAAGCCCGTGGCACTGGGCGACGCCGCCGACTACCTGATCGAGAACGCGGTCGCGCAGATCGCCACCTACCAGGGCGACATCGTGACGGTGGAGATCCCCGCCTCGGTGGAGCTCACGATCGCCCAGACCGAGCCCGGCGTCCAGGGCGATCGGGTCTCCGGGGCGCGCAAGCCGGCCACCCTCGAGACGGGCAAGGTCGTCCAGGTCCCGCTGTTCGTGAACATCGGCGACCGGGTCAAGGTGGATACCCGCACCGGCGACTACATCACGCGCGTCTGACATGTCGCGGCCCGGACGTCGGGGGTCCGAGGCCCGGGAGCGGGCGCTGCACCTCCTCTACGAGGCGGAGATCGCGGGTCTCGATCCCGTCGACGTGGTCGACCGCCAGGTCGTCCCGGTCGACGAGCAGACGGCGCGGATCGTCGGCTCGGTCGCGCGCAATTCGCCGACGATCGGGGCGATGGTGTCGGAGGAGCTCGTCGGCTGGACGCTCGAGCGCCTGTCGACGATCGACCGGATCGTCATGTTCATCGCCACGGCCGAGCTGCTCGACGCCGAGGGCCCGCCGGTCGCGGTGATCCTCAACGAGGCGGTTGAACTGGCGAAGCGGTACTCCACAGAGGATGCCGGCCGGTTCGTCAACGGCGTCCTCGCGGCGGTGGCACGGTCGGCGAGGCCCGCAGCGTGAGGCTCCGCGCCTCGTGGCAGGCCGTGCTGGTCGCGGTGATGGCCACGTCGTTCGCCGCCTACTTCGCGGTGCGGACGTCGCGCGTCCACTTCGGTCTCGGGACGTCGTCGTACGACTTCGGGCTCTACGAGCAGGGGACGTGGTTGATGTCGCGCTTCAAGGAGCCGTACGTCACGCTGATGGGCCGCAACCTCATTGGCGACCACACGTCGCTCGTGCTCCTGCTGGTCGTGCCGCTCTACTGGTTCGTCGGCTCCAGTGCGACCCTGCTCGTCGTGCAGGCGTGCGTCGTCGCCGCGGCAGCCGTCTTCGTCTACCTCGCTGCCGCACACGTCCTCGACGGCGACCGCACCGTCGCGGCAATCGTCGCCGCGGCGTACCTCGTGCACCCTGCGGTCTCGTGGACGGTGCTCGAGAACTTCCATCCCGACTCGTTCCTCCCGGTGGCGATAGCGGGGGCGATCTGGGCCGCGCTGCACCGTCGGTGGGGGTGGTACTGGTGCTTCGTGGTCCTCGCGCTGTCGGTGAAGGAGGACGCGGCGGTCGTCATGGCCCTCGTCGGGGCGTGGGTCGCCCTCACCGGCGCGGACCGCCGGGGGCGCCTGCACGGTGCTGCCTCGTCGCTGATCGCACTTGCCACGATGCTCGCGATGCTGTTCCTGGTCATGCGTACGCTGACGGGCGTCACGTTCCGGAATTCGTGGCGGGTCCCGTTCGGCGGCTTCGGCGGTTTCGTCAGGACGGTGTTCACCGATCCGCGGGCGGTGCTCGACCACTTTTCGTCCGACGGTCGCCCGTGGTACCTCTGGCAGATGCTCGCCCCGACGGGGCTCGTCTTCCTCCGTGCGCCGATCCTCGCGGCGACGGCCGCGGGTGCCCTGTTCGTCAACGTCCTCAGCACGTTCTGGTACCAGTACCAGATCGGCTACCACTACTCGATCGGACCGGTCGTGCCGCTCGTGCTCGGCACGGCGTGGGCCGTGTCCCGCGTTCCGGTGCGCTGGCGACGCGCCGCCGTCGCGTGGGTCGCCGTGTCGGCGGCGGTGGCCGCGTTCCTCTGGTCGCCGCTCCCCGGTTCGCGCAACGACGTGGCGACGTGGCCGCCGAGCCATCCGGTCGCGGTGGCGGCCCGAGAGATCCTCGAAACGGTGCCCGACGGCGCCTCCGTCGCCGCGTTTCACTCGCTCACGCCCCACATCGCACGGCGCGAGGAGATCTGGTCCCTGCCGAACCCGTTCGTGCGCAACCTGTACGGCCCCGACGTCTTCTCGGGCGGCGACCGGCTGCCCGCGGCCGACCGCGTCGAGTACGTGGTGATGCCGGCGAAGCCCGAAGAGTCGCTCGCCGCCGTGTGGGTACTCGAGTCGCCCGCGTTCGAGCTGGTCGCGCAGAACCGCTACTGGCTCGTCTTCCGCCGCCGCTAGGACCTGCTACGGTCCGGCCGGTCGTTAACTGGGTCCCGTGAGGCCCGGACGAAAGGAACGGTGTGACGGATCGTCCCGCCCTGTCGGGTGCGGTGGCAACGGGTGCCGACGTGGCGCGTGCCATTGGGCGCATCGCGCACGAGAT
>JBIIHV010000036.1:0-10436 GCA_044235415.1 Ilumatobacteraceae bacterium
CGACGACGACCGCGCGCTCCTCGCACCGCACTTCCTGCTCACCACGCGACGCGTCCTCGCCGTCGTCAACGTCGCCGAGGACGGACTGGACGGCATCCCCACCGCAGTCGCCCGCGTGCGTGCCGAGCTCGCGCCGCCCGGATCGGCCGGCGAACAGGACGTCGAGGTGCTCGGCATGTGCGTGCAACTCGAGGCGGAGGCTGCCCAGCTGCCGCCAGAGGACCGCGCCGAGATGCTCACCGGCCTCGGGCTCGGCGAGGGCGCGCTGCCGCGCATGGTCCGCTCGGCGTACCACCTGCTCGGACTCCGCACGTTCTTCACGACCGGCGAGAAGGAATCGCGCGCGTGGACGTTCCGCGCGGGGTCGACCGCACCCGAGTGCGCCGGGCGCATCCACACCGACCTCCAGCGCGGGTTCATCCGCGCCGACGTCATCGCCTGCGAGGAGCTGCTGGCCATCGGCTCGTGGTCGAAGGCCCGCGACCTCGGCAAGATCCGCGTGGAGGGCAAGGAGTACCGCGTCGCCGACGGCGACGTGCTCGAGATCCGCTTCAACGTCTGACGGCCGTGGCGCGCGAACCGGGCCTCCGCGCAGGGTGGCTGGTGCAGGAGGGGCGCGTGCTCGCCAGTGCCGACGTCGCGGTCACCCGTTCGTCCCGCCGGCGCGGGGTGATCGGCCGCGAGGTACTCGACGGGGCACTCGTGCTGCAGCCGTGCCGCTGGGTGCACTCCTGCGGGGCCCCATTCCCGCTCGACGTCGCCTACCTGGACGTCGACGGCACCGTGATCAAGGTGCAACGCCTCGCGCGCTGGCGCGTGGCACAGCCCGTGCCCCGCGCCCGAGCCGTGGTGGAGGCGCGCGCGGGGTCGTTCGAGCGCTGGGGTGTCGCGCCGGGCGGGCGGCTCGAGGTACGCACGCCATGACGGGAATGCTGACGCTCGTCGCCACGCCGATCGGCAACCTCGGCGACGTGCCGCCGCGCGCGACAGAGGCGCTCACGCGTGCCGTCATCGTCTGCTGCGAGGACACGCGGCGCACCGGTCGGCTGCTCGAGCACCTTGGCGTGCCGAAGGCGACGTACCTCGTGGTCAACGAACACACGGAGCACGGGGCCGCGGCGGAGATAGTCGAGGCACTGCTGCGCGGCGACGACGTGGCGCTCGTCACCGACGCCGGCACGCCCGGCATCAGCGACCCCGGCGGCCGGATCGTCCGCGCCGCGCTCGACGCGGGCTGCCCCGTCACGATGGTGCCCGGCCCGAGCGCCGCGGTGATGGCACTCGTGCTGAGCGGCCTCGACACGTCGCGGTTCGTCTTCGAGGGGTTCCTGCCTCGCTCAGGCGAGGCACGCGACGCGCGGATCGCCGACGTGGCGCGCGAGCCGAGGACCACCGTCATCTACGAGGCACCGCACCGCCTCGCACGCACGCTCGCCGACCTCGCCACCGCGTGCGGACCGGAGCGGCGCGTCGCCGTGTCGCGCGAACTCACGAAGCTGCACGAGGAGGTTCGGCGCACGACGCTCGCCGAGGCCGCGGAACACGCGCGCTCCATCGAGCCGCGCGGCGAGTACGTCGTGGTCGTCGGGGGCGCCCCGGCCGCGGCACCCGCCGGCGACGACGAGCTGCGCGCAGCGCTGCGCTCCCTGCTCGACGCCGGGGCGTCGGTGCGCGACGCGGCCGCGGACGTCGCGGTGCGCTTCGATGTGCCGCGCAACCGCGCGTACGACCTCGCCCTCGACGTCGCCGCCGGCCGCTGACGGCCGCACGACCACCGCGCCGGCGATCAGCCGGCGATCAGCCGGCGATCAGGCCGACCTGGCGCGACATCGCAACGAGCGTGCCGTCGCCGTCCCACACCGCGCCGTCCTCGACAAACGTGCCGCCACGCAGCGAGTCGGTGACGAACCTGCACTGCAGCGGACCGCCGGTGGGCCGCGCGCGGAGGTGCACCGTCAATTCGATCGTCGGCACCCAGCCGGGCACGCCGATCAGGTTGAAGAGCGGCGGCGGGAACGCGTCGCAGGCGAGCAGCACCGACAGCGCATCGACCGGACGGCCGTCGGCAAACGCGAACCACCCGCGGGCCTCCGCGCGGCCGGGCGGCGATCCCGTCACGAAGCCGGTGTCGTCGGGGTGCAGTCGCAGATCGAGCCGGTCCATCAGCGCGAGCGGGACGCCACCTTCCTTCGGTGAGCGACGACGGCACTCGTCGGGCGGCGGCAGGTCCGGCGGCGCGATGCCGAGGTGCTCGAAGGGCGCCTGCTCCGGAGCTTCACCGACCTCGCCGAACGCGGCGATCGCCCGCGCCGTCTCGCGCCCGCCGTGCACGAGCGACGCCGTCACCGTCGCGAGTCGCCGTCCACGCTTGACGACGTCGGTCGCGATGCTCGCGGGTCCGGGGGCCAGGGGCGCGAGGTAGTGCACCGTGATCGACACCGGATCGGGTCGCTCGACTTCGGCCCGCATCGCCGCCGCGAGCAGCGACATCACGTAGCCACCGTTGGCGTTGCCCCGGATGTCCCAGCCCTCCGCGACGTCGACCGACCATCGCCCCGCGCCATCGGCTCGCACCGCGGTCGCTCCGTCGAACTCGTAGGGCACCCCGTGAGGCTATTCAGCCGGTCAGTAGTGTGTCGTCGTGGCTGCGTTCCGCGTGACGACGCCGATCTACTACGTCAACGCACAGCCGCACCTCGGACACGCGTACACGACGATCGTCGCCGACGCCGTCGCCCGGTGGCACCGCCTGCTCGGGGACGACGTCCACCTGCTGACCGGCACCGACGAGCACGGGCTGAAGATCCAGCAGGCTGCAGACGCGAAGGGTGTGTCGCCCAAGGAGTTCGTCGACTCGATCGCGCCGCTGTTCGCCGAGGCGTGGGAACGGCTCGACATCGCCCACGACGACTTCATCCGCACCACCGAGGCCCGGCACGTCGCGGGCGTGCGAGCGCTGCTGCAGGCCTGCCATGACGCCGGCGACATCGAACTCGACACCTACCGCGGCCAGTACTGCGTCGCCTGCGAGGCCTACCTGCTGCCAGACGACATCGTCGACGGAAAGTGCCCCGTGCACCGCACCGAGCCCCAACAGGTGGAGGAGACCAACTACTTCTTCCGGCTGTCCCGGTTCGGCGACCGCCTGCTCGACTGGTACGCGAGGCATCCCGACGCAATCAAGCCCGCGCACCGCATGAACGAGGTGCTCGGCTTCATCAAGGGCGGGCTCGACGACTTCTCGGTCAGCCGCACCAGCCTCGACTGGGGCATCCCGCTGCCGTGGGACCCCGACCACGTCGCATACGTGTGGTTCGACGCGCTCGCCAACTACATCACCGCGCACGGCTACGGCACCGACGACGCCGCGTTCCGCGGGAAGTGGCCGGTCGACTACCACTTCATCGGCAAGGACATCATCCGGTTCCACTGCGTCTATTGGCCAGCGATGCTCATGTCGGCGGGGCTCGAGCCGCCGCGCGGCTGGGCCGTCGGTGGCTGGCTGCTCGTCGGGGGCGAGAAGATGAGCAAGACCACGGGCAACGTGGTCAACCCGCTCGACCTGATCGACGAGGTGTCCGTCGACGGCTTCCGCTACTACGTGCTCGCCGACACCGCCTACGGCAACGACGGCGACTTCACGCACGAGGGCCTGCTCGCGCGCTACAACGCCGACCTCGCCAACAACCTCGGCAACCTGCTGTCGCGCGTCGCCACCGTCGTCGGCAGCAAGTGCGGTGGATTCGGGCCCGCTCCGTTGGCCGACTCTCCGCTGGCCGCTGCAGCCGCCCGTGCAGTCGAAGATGCGGCCGCCGCGTGGGACGCCGTGCAGCCCAGCCGCGCGCTCGAGGCGACGTGGTCGCTCATCCGCGCGGCGAACGCGAACCTCGAGGTGAACGAGCCCTGGAAGATGGAGCCCGGTCCCGCGCTCGACGCCGTCATGGGTGGCGCGCTCGAGGTGCTGAGGATCGTCGCGATCCTCGCGAGCCCCGCGATGCCCCGAACCTGCGCCGAGATCCTCCGCCGCATCGGCATCGACCGCCCCCTGCACGAGGCACGGATCGGCCTCGACACGGCGTGGGGCGGCTATCCCGGCGGCCTGACGGTGACAAAGGGCGACCCGCTGTTCCCGCGGAAGAAGGCCTGACCGTGTGGGTCGACACCCACTGCCACGTCTATGACGAGAAGATGGGCGTGCCCGCCGACGGTGCGGTCGGTGCGGCGCACGATGCCGGCGTCTCGGCGCTGATCGTCATCGGCACCGACGCGCGGACGTCGGCCGCGGCGGTCGAGATCGCGTCGCGCCACCCGAAGGTCTGGGCCACCGTGGGGCTGCACCCGCACGACGCGACCGAGGGCGTCGGCACCGTCGCGCCGCTGATCGGCTCGCCCCGCGTCGTTGCCGTGGGCGAGTGCGGGCTCGACTACCACTACGACCATTCCCCCCGAGACGTCCAGCGCACGGCGTTCGCCGGGCAGATCGCGCTCGCCAAGGCGCACGGGCTGTCGCTCGTGATCCACACGCGCGAGGCCTGGGACGACACGTTCGACGTGCTCGACGCAGAAGGGATGCCCGATCGCACCGTGTTCCACTGCTTCACCGGCGGCGCCGACGAGGCGCGACGGTGCGTCGAGCGCGGTGCGTACCTGTCGTTCTCCGGAATCGTCACGTTCCCGACCGCGAACGACGTCCGCGAGGCCGCGGCGTGGTGCCCGGGGGACCGCATCGTCGTCGAGACGGACGCGCCATTCCTCGCACCGGTGCCGCACCGCGGCAGGCCGAACTCTCCCGCGCTCGTCGCAGAGGTCGGCCGCTTCGTCGCCGCCCTGCGCGGTGAGGACGAACGCGACTTCGCGCGGCGCACCACCGAGAACGCCTGCCTTGCCTTCCCGGGGATCGCTCCGTAGCGTCGCGCCATGCCGATGTCGGTGTACGAACGGAGGCGCGTGGCCGTGCTGGGCGGCATCACGATCCTCGTCGTACTCCTCGCACGGTCCTGCGGCGGCGACGGCGGCACCGAGGCCGCCACGGCGCCGGCGACCACGGTCGCGGCTCCCGTCGTCGACGACTCCGTGCCGGCACCCGTGATCCTCACCGGACCGTCGCCCGTCTCGCCGTCGGGCTCGGCTGTGATCGCCTACCCCGCCGAGAATCCGCTGTCGGTGGAGGGCGTCGCCACGTTCACCAACTTCGGCTTCACCAGCTCGGCGACCTGCTACAGCACGACCGTGCCGCCCGGACTGGAGATGACGGTGACCAACATGAACAACGGCCGTCGGCTGCAGTGCGTCAGCTCGTACAGCCTGCTCGTGCCGGGCGGCGTGACGATCATGCTGCACACCTCGAAGTTCGTCGAGCTCGCCGATCTCGTCGACTCCCCCATTCCGATCTCGGTCGAATGGTGACGCGGGCCGCGGCGGGGCGCGCGTGACGCACGGGCGTGCCGAGATCGGGCGGCTGCTCGAACGGCACGGCCTCGCCCCGCGCCGCTCGCGCGGCCAGAATTTCGTCGCCGACGCCAACACCGTGCGGCGCATCGCGCGCCTCGCCGGCACCGGCCCCGGCGACCGGGTCGTCGAGGTGGGGCCGGGACTCGGCTCACTCACCCTCGCGCTCGCCGAGACCGGAGCGGAGATCCTCGCCATCGAGGTGGACGGAGGTCTCGTCGCCGCGCTGCACGAGGTGCTCGACGGCGTCGCGAACGTCGAGGTCGTCCGTGCCGACGCGATGGACTACGACTGGTCGCAGCTGCAGGCGCGCCCCGGAAACTGGCACCTGGTGGCGAACCTTCCCTACAACATCGCGACGCCGCTGGTCGCCGACGTGCTCGACCGCGCGCCGTGGGTGGTGCACCAGCTGGTCATGGTGCAGCGCGAGGTCGCCAACCGGCTGGTCGCCGCGCCGCGCACCGAGGCGTACGGGGCGGTCAGCGTCAAGGTCGCCTACTGGGCCGAGGCGCGGATCGTCGGCGACGTACCCGCGAGCGTGTTCGTGCCGCGTCCGAACGTCGAGTCGGCGCTGGTCGAGATCCGCCGCCGCCCAGTCCCCCGCGCAGCCGGCGACCCCACCGCGATGTTCGCGCTCGTGCGCGCAGGGTTCGCCCAGCGCCGCAAGATGCTCCGCCGGTCGCTCGCAGGGCTGGTCGGCGCGGACGCGTTCACCGCCGCGGGGATCGATCCGCAGCAGCGCGCCGAGGAACTCGGCGTCGACGACTGGGTCCGGCTCGCGGAGGCGGCGCGGTGACCACCGTCGAGGCCCGCGCCAAACTCACGCTCTCGCTGCGAATCGATGGTGTGCGCGACGACGGCTTCCACCTCATCGACGCCGAAATGGTCGAACTCGAGCTGGCCGACGAACTGCACCTGCGCGAGCCCGCGGGCGACGGCGGGGGCACGCTCGTGGTCGACGGACCGTTCGCAGCGGGCATCGGCGACGGTCCGGACAACCTCGTGCGCCGCGCACTCGCACTCGCGGGGCGCCGCGCCGACGTGCGGCTCACGAAGCGCATCCCCCACGGCGGCGGCCTCGGCGGCGGGTCGGCTGACGCCGCGGCAGTGCTGCGCTGGGCCGGGTTCGGCGACCTCGGAGCTGCGGCGCGCATCGGCGCAGACGTCCCGTTCTGCATGGTCGGCGGCCGGGCGCGCGTGCGCGGCATCGGAGAACTGGTCGAGCCGCTGCCGTTCGTCCCGCGCGACGTGATGCTCGTCGTGCCGCCGTTCGGTGCGTCGACGCCGGCCGTCTACCGCGCGTGGGATGCACTCGTCGCCGACGGTCGCCGCCCCTCCGGCACGAACGAACTCGAGGACGCCGCAATCGTCGTGGAACCGCGGCTCGCGGAGTGGCGCGCGCGCATCGAGTCGGCGTGCGGCGCTCGACCCGTGCTCGCGGGCAGCGGTTCGACGTGGTGGCTGGACGGCCACCATCCCGTGCTCTCGGCCGCCCTCAGCGACGCCACGGTCGTCGCGACGCGCACGGTCGACCGGCGCTAGCGCGCGGGAGGAGCGGCGACGCGGCTACTTGCGGCGCTGGTGGCGGGTACGGCGAAGCATCTTCTTGTGCTTCTTCTTGCGCATGCGCTTGCGACGGCGCTTGACCAACGAACCCACGGGGCGACACGCTAGCCGCGCAACGTCCCCGTCCGGCAGCCCGAATCGGTACGGTGAGAGGTGCCGCTCCGGGGTCGTTCAACTGGCAGGACAACGGGTTTTGGTCCCGTGTATAGGGGTTCGAATCCTCTCCCCGGAACCACCCTGCCGCGCAGCCCGCGCGCGACGTCGGGGACGTCCGCCCCGGAAGGCGATCCGGCTCGCCCGTCTAAGGTTGGCGAGCCGATGAACAAGACGATCGACAAAGTCACCACCAAGCGGATGGCGATCTACTCGGGGCGCACGCACCCGACGCTCGCCGCGGAGGTGGCGGCGCACCTGTCGGTCGAGCTGGGCGAGGCCAACATCGTGCAGTTCGCCAACGGCGAGATGCGGGCGCGCTTCGGCGAGAGCGTGCGCGGCGGCGACGTCTTCGTCATGCAGACGCACGGCGCCGCAGACGGCCGCAGCGTCAACGACTCGATCATGGAGCAGCTCATCATGATCGACGCCGCGTATCGCGCCTCCGCGAAGCGCGTCACCGCAGTGTGCCCCTTCTACGGCTACGCGCGCCAGGACCGCAAGGCCGAGGGACGCGAGCCGATCACCGCGCGCCTCATCGCCGACATGTTCAAGGCGGCGGGTTCGAAGCGGATGGTGTCGATCGACCTGCACAGCGGGCAGATCCAGGGGTTCTTCGACGGTCCGGTCGACCACCTCACCGCGGTCCCCGTCCTCGAGGACTACATCCGGCGCACCGTGACGGACGGCGTCGTCATCGTGTCGCCCGACGCGGGGCGGGTGAAGGTCGCCGAGCGGTTCGCCCAGCACCTCACCGACCTGAACGCCGACGTCGCCTTCGTCCACAAGCGCCGCCCCAAGGGGCTCGACAACGTGGCCGTGGCCAAGGAAGTCATCGGCGACGTGGACGGCCGCCTCTGCATCCTCACCGACGACATGATCGACACAGGCGGCACCATCGTCAGTGCCGCCGAGCTGCTGATCGAGCGCGGAGCCCGCGAGGTCTGGGCCATGGCGACCCACGGGGTGCTGTCCGGACCGGCCATCGAGCGCCTCGACGCGGCCCCGATCAGCAGGGTCGTCCTGACCAACACCCTGCCACTGCCCGCGGAGAAGCGGATCCCCAAGATCGAGGTCCTGTCGGTGGCCAAGCTCATCGCCGACGCCCTGTCGGCCGTGTTCGACGAAACCAGCGTCAGCGAGCTGTTCGGCGGCGAAAACCAGTCCTGACCGGCCGGGGTCGGGCCGCCGGTAGGATGTGCCGCCGTTTGACGCTGCAGCCAGGGAGCCGAGCATGACCACCATCCTGAAGACCCACACGGGCCGCACGACGGGGAGCGCCGAGTCCCGCCGCCTGCGCCGCGAGGACCACGTCCCCGCCGTCATCTACGGACACGGCATGGCACCGGTCGCCATCACCGTCGAGCGCCGCGAGCTGCGCCAGGCGCTCTCCGGCCCCGCCGGCGTGAACACGATCCTCGAGCTGCACGTCGGCGGCGCCACCTACCCGGCGATCGTGAAGGACATGCAGCGCGACCCGATCAAGCGCCGCGTCAACCACGTCGACTTCATGCAGATCAACCTCTCGGAGGAGATCGTCATGGCCGTGCCGGTGCACCTCACCGGCACCGCGAAGCTCGTCGTGCAGGGCGGCGGCCTCGTCGACCCCGCGGTCGACCGCATCGAGGTGCGCGCAGCCGCGAACAACATCCCGAACGAGATCCTCATCGACGTCACCGCCATGGGCATGGACGACATCATCCGCCTCGGCGACATCCAGCTTCCGAAGGGCGTCACGGCCGTGGCCGACCCCGATCTCGTGGTCGTGACGGTGCTCACCACCAAGACCGATTCCCCGTCGGGTGCTCCGACGGGCGAGGGCGCGGCGGAGGCCGGCGCCGGCGAGTCCGCCTCGGGCGAGTCCAAGCCCGGCGCCTAGCCGCGGATGGCGCTGTTCGGCCGCTCCGCGCGGCCCGAGCGGCGGGGTACGCCGATCGACGCTCTCGTGGTCGGGCTCGGCAACCCCGGGCGGGAGTACGAGGGCAGCCGGCACAACGTGGGCTTTGATGCAGTCGACGCGTTCGTCGCGCGCCACGGCGGCACGATGCGCGCCGGCCGCGACCGTGCCCTGGTCGCTGAGTTGCGCGTCGGCGACGCGCGCGTCGTCGCCGCCAAGCCCACCACCTTCATGAACGACTCGGGTGCGGCGGTCGGCGCCCTTGCCCGACGCTTCGGCATCGACGATGCGGCGCGCGTGGTGGTGGTGCACGACGAACTCGACCTCGATCCCGGCGACGTGCGGGTGAAGTGCGGCGGCGGACTCGCCGGTCACAACGGCCTGCGCTCGATCGAGCGCCACCTGCGGACCCTCGACTTCGTGCGCGTGCGCATCGGCGTCGGCAAGCCGCCGACGAAGGAGCAGGGCGCAGCCCACGTGCTGGGACGGCTCGGGCGGCGCGAACGGGAGGTACTCGACGACGCGGCGCAGCGCGCCGTGGACGCCGTGGACGCGATCGTCGCGGAGGGTGCCGACGCCGCGATGCGCAGGTTCAACGCGCGCTGACCGTGCTGCTCCACGACATCGCCCGACTGGCCGCCGACGAACCGGCGCTCGCCGACCTCACCGCACCCGTCCTCGGCTGCGCCGAGCACGTGCGGGCCGTGGTGCTCGGCGCGATCGCCAGCCGCGAGGACGACGGCACGCTCGTCGTCGTCGTGCCCACGGGCACGGGGGCCGCCGTGCTCGCCGACGACCTCGCGCGCTTCCTCGGCCGCGACGACGTCCTGCTCTTCCCCGCGTGGGAGACGCTGCCCTTCGAGCGCGTCTCGCCCGCGACCGAGACGATGGGCCGCCGGCTCGAGGTGCTTGCACGGCTGGGCGGCGCCGCACCCCCGAGGATCGTCGTCTCGTCGGTGCGCGCGGTCCTGCAGCGGCTCGCACCCGGCACCGAGCGCACTGAGGCACTCGTCGTGCACCGCGGCGACGTCCTCGACGCCGACACCGTGCTGGAGCGCCTCGTCGCGCAGGGGTACCGCCGGGAGCCGGTCGTCGAGCACCGCGGTGAGGTGGCGCGGCGCGGGTCGATCATCGACGTGTTCCCGTCGACGGGCGACCACCCGGTGCGCATCGACCTGTGGGGCGACGAGGTCGACCGCCTGACGGCCTTCGACGTCGGCGACCAGCGCAGCACGCGCGACCTCGAGTCGGCGGCGATCCTCCCCGCCCGCGAGTTCGTCACCGACGCGCAGGTGCGCGCGCGGGCCGCGGCCCTCGTCTCGACCGAGCCGTGGGGCCGCGCGCAGTGGGAGCGCCTCGCGGCGGGCTCCGT
>JBIIHV010000037.1:0-10316 GCA_044235415.1 Ilumatobacteraceae bacterium
AGGCCCGTGAGCAGGGTCGCGATGGCCGCCCACCTGAACCACCACAGCGCACGGCGGGCGATCTGGTTGATCGTGATGTTGCGGGCCTTGCCCTCGTCGCCGTACGCGGCGAGCCCGGGCACCTGCACGAAGTTGAAGTAGTACAGCAGGCCGATCCAGGCGATGCCCACGAGGATGTGGAGCCAGCGGAAGCCGAAGTTGAGCAGGAGCGTGCGGTCGAGCAGTTCCATGGTGGTGGTCGATTCCCCTTGATGATGGTGACGATGACGGATCCACGGTGGACCCGCCTGCGGGACGGATCCCGCACCGGCGGCGAACCTACCACCGGCAGTAGGTTGGGGAAGGAATGGCTGCCGAGTTCATCTACACGTGCTACAAGCTCGGGCGCTTCTACCCGCCCGACCGCCAGGTCCTCGCGGACATCTCGCTCTCCTTCTATCCGGGGGCGAAGATCGGCGTGCTCGGATCGAACGGCAGCGGCAAGTCGAGCCTGCTGCGGATCATGGCAGGGGTCGACGACGGGTTCACGGGTGAGGCACGGCTGACCCCGGGTTTCACGGTCGGGCTGCTCGAGCAGGAGCCGCGACTCGACGCGGCGAAGGACGTACTCGGCAACGTGATGGACGGCGTCGCACCGGTGCGCGACCTGCTGGCGCGCTACGAGGAGGTCACCGCGATGTGGGCCGACCCCGACGCCGACTTCGACAAGGTGGGGGCGCTGCAGGCGGATCTCGAGGCGAAGATCGAGGCCGCCGACGCCTGGAGTCTCGAGCGCAACGTGGAGATCGCGATGGACGCGCTCCGCTGTCCGCCGAACGACGCCGACGTCACGACGCTGTCGGGTGGCGAGCGCCGCCGCGTGGCGCTGTGCCGCCTGCTGCTCAGCCGCCCCGACCTCCTGCTCCTCGACGAGCCGACGAACCACCTCGACGCCGAGAGCGTCGACTGGTTGGAGCGGTTCCTTCAGGAGTACCACGGGACCGTCGTGGCCATCACCCACGACCGCTACTTCCTGGACAACGCAGCAAAGTGGATCCTCGAGCTCGACCGTGGCCGCGGCATCCCGTTCGAGGGCAATTACTCGTCGTGGCTCGAGCAGAAACAGGAGCGCCTCGGTCGCGAGGAGAAGGCGAACGAGGCCCGCAAGCGCTCGCTGCAGCGCGAGCTCGACTGGGTGCGCATGGCGCCGAAGGCGCGCCAGTCGAAGGGCAAGGCCCGGCTCGCCGCATACGAGCAGCTGCGCGCCGAGGCGGAGGCGGCCGAGCGCGACGCCGACCGGTTGGAGATCGCGATCCCGGCGGGACAGCGGCTGGGCGACACCGTGGTCGAGGTCGCGAACCTCTCCAAGGGCTACGGCGACCGCCTGCTCATCGAGGACCTGTCGTTCTCGCTGCCCCGCGCCGGCATCGTCGGCATCATCGGGCCGAACGGCGCGGGCAAGACGACGCTGTTCCGGATGATCACCGGCCAGGAGCAGCCCGACTCGGGCTCGATCGTCGTGGGCGACACCGTGCAACTGAGCTACGTCGACCAGGGACGCGACGCACTCGACCCCGACGCGACCGTGTACCAGGAGATCACCGGTGGCGCCGACGTGCTGAAGATCGGCGGTCGCGAGGTGCACGGGCGCGCCTATGTCGCGAGCTTCAACTTCAAGGGCAGCGACCAGCAGAAGCGCGTCGGCGACCTCTCCGGCGGGGAGCGCAACCGCGTGCACCTCGCGAAGATGCTGAAGTCGGGCGGCAACGTCCTGCTGCTCGACGAGCCGACCAACGACCTCGACGTCGACACCCTGCGCGCGCTCGAGTCGGGGCTCGAGTCGTTCCCCGGCTGCGCGGTGGTGATCAGCCACGACCGGTGGTTCCTCGACCGGATCGCGACCCACGTGCTCGCCTTCGAGGGCGACAGCCAGGTGCGGTGGTTCGAGGGCAACTTCTCCGACTACGAGGCCTGGAAGCGCAAGGAGCTGGGTGCGTCCGCCGATCAGCCGCGGCGCATCAAGTACAAGCCGCTGACGAGGAAGTAGCCGTGGCGCTGAGGGCCATCCGCACGGCGTGCACGCTCGCCTTCGTCGCCGGCATCGGCGGCATGATCGCCGCGTCGATCGCCGGGAACAACGTCGGGCTGGTGACCACGATCGGCCTCGTCACCGCGGTGGCTGCGATCGTGCTCGTCACCGCGTCGACCGTCGGCGCAGTGCGCCGCCTCGACGCATTTGACGACGCCCGCGCCGAGCGCGTCGAGGCGCTGGTGGCGGGTCTCGTGGCGCGCGGCGCCGAGGAACCCGTGGTGCGGCGCCTCGTGCGTGAAGCGGTGGAACTGGGCCGCGGCGCGGCCCGCAACGGATGAACCAGCGTCCGGACGCCGGCGACGCGGCGCTGGCCCGTGCCGTCGCCGACGAGGCGGGGCGGCAGCTGATGCGCGTGCGCGAGCGGCTGCACCGCGACGGCGCACCATCCTGGGTGGCCGAGGACACCGGCGACGCGGCCGGTCAGCGGAGCATCGAGGAGGCGCTGGCCGCGCACCGTCCCCACGATGCGGTCCTCTCCGAGGAGGCGACGGACGACGACGCCCGGCTGTCGGCCGACCGCGTGTGGATCGTCGACCCGCTCGACGGCACGCGCGAGTACGGCGAGCTCGACCGGTCGGACTGGGCGGTGCACGTCGCACTGTGGGAGCGGCGCGACGGGGCGGGCAACCGCTCCGACGCCGGCTCCCTCACCGCCGGCGCCGTCGCGCTGCCCGCGGTCGGCATCGTGCTCGCCACCGACGAGCCGCCCGTCGTGCCGCCGCTGGAGGGGCGACGGCCCCGCATCGTCGTCTCGCGCTCGCGCGCGCCACGGCTGGCCTTCGAGGTCGCCGATGCAGTCGGGTGCGACATGGTGACGCTCGGCTCGGCCGGCGCGAAGACGATGGCGGTGGTGCTCGGCGACGCCGACATCTACCTGCACGCCGGCGGCATGCACCAGTGGGACTCCGCCGCGCCCGTCGCCGTCGCCGCATCCGCGGGCCTGCACACCAGCCGGCTCGACGGTTCGCCGCTCGTCTACAACCGCCGCGACACGTGGCTCCCCGACCTGCTCGTGTGCCGGCAAGAACTCGCTCGACAGGTCCTCGAGGTGGTGAACGGGGGCAGACTGGGCGCATGACCTCCCTCCGCGACTGTGAATGGGCCGCCTTCGACAGCACCGGCCCGTGGGAGGTGCCGACCGAGGGAGTGGCGTGGCTCGACCGGGCCGCCGAGCTGCGGACCGCCGCCCGGCGCGAGATCCCCGTCCTGACCGTGCCCTCGCGGATCCCGCCCGTCCGACGCCTCGCGACGGTGGTGTGGGTCCTCGGGACGGCGCTCGGTCCATGGTGGTGGCGGAAGCGCCGGGGCCGGTTCGCGTCGCAAGCGGAGTCGCGCGCGTTCCTCTCGCTTCGGCTCAGGCGCGCGGTCGAGCGCCTCGGCTCGACCTACATCAAGCTCGGCCAGATCATCTCGAGCGGCGAGGGCCTGTTTCCACCGGAACTCGTCGAGGAGTTCAAGCGGTGCCGCGACCAGGTACCGCCGGTGCCGTTCGACACCGTGCGTGCCGTGGTGGAGGCCGACCTCGGCGGCCCGCTCGAATCGGTGTTCGCCTCGTTCGACCGCGAGCCCCTCGCTGCGGCCTCGATCGCCCAGGTCCACCTCGCGACGCTGCCGGGGGGCGAGGAGGTCGTCGTCAAGGTGCAGCGGCCGGCCGTGTCGGCGCTCGTGCGCCGCGACCTCAAGGTCATGTCGTGGCTCGCTCCGCACCTCGTCGGCCGCATCAAGGTGACCGCGCTCGCGAATCCGCCGGCGCTCGTCGAGCTGTTCGCCGAGACGATCGTCGAGGAACTCGACTTTCGCATCGAGGCGAGCAACATGATCGACGTAGCCCGGGTCCTGCGCGACCTCGGACAGGACGGCTACGTGGTGCCGAGGCCGCATCCCGTGCTCGTCGCGCCGAGGGTGCTCGTGATGCAGCGTCTCTCCGGCTTCAAGTTCGACGACGTCGCGGGGATGCGCGGGGCCGGCATCGACACGGAGGCCGTGATCCGCACCGGCATGGTCGCCTTCATGGAGGGCGCCCTCATCCACGGCGTCTTCCACGGCGACCTGCACGGCGGAAACCTCTTCGTGCTCCCCGACGGACGGACGGCGCTGCTCGACTTCGGCATCGTCGGCCGCCTCACCGGACCCCGGCGGATGGCCTTCCTCCGGCTCATGCTGAACGCCACCACCAACAACGTCGTCGGCCAGGTCGAGGCGCTCCGCGACCTCGGCGCCCTCCCTGCCGACACCGACGTCGCAGCCGTGATCAGGGACCTCAACCTCGACTCCCCCGTCGACCCGACCACGCTGTCCGGCGAGGAACTGGTGCAGGAGGTGCAGCGCGTCGTGAAGGCCATGCTCGGCTACGGCGCGCGCATGCCGAAGGAGCTGATGCTCTACGTGAAGAACCTCGTGTTCCTCGACGGCGCGATCGCGCGCCTGGCCCCGGACCTCGACCTGCTCGGCGAGATCGCCAGCATCTCGATGCTGTTCGCCCAGCGGCACGGCGAGCGCCTCGGCCGCGAGCTGGGCATCGACCACACCGCCGTCGAGATCAACCTCGACAGCGTCAAGGCGACGCTCGGCGTGGACCTGACGACGGACACCATGACCTACCGCGACCTCCAGCGCAGGCGCGAGCTCATCCAGCGGCGCATGCGCGAGCACGTCGGCCGCTGACCGGACGGCGGGGCGCGGCGTGCGCATCGTGATCGCGCGCTGCAGCGTGCGGTACTCGGGGCGCCTGGACGCATCGCTCGGGGAGGCCGTGCGGCTGATCATGGTCAAGGCCGACGGGTGCGTCGCGATCCACGCCGACGGCGGCGCGTACAAGCCGCTCAACTGGATGAACGCGCCGAACGTGCTGGTCGAGGCCGAGGGGCGCTGGGAGGTCCGCAACCCGAAGGGTGAGGTCCTCGCAATCGAACTGCACGAGGTGTTGAGCGACTCGCAGCACCACCTCGGCGAAGATCCGGGGCTCACGAAGGACGGCGTCGAGGCCCACCTGCAGGAGCTCCTCGCCGCAGACCCGACGGTGCTCGAGCCGGGCCTCGTCCTGGTGCGACGGGAGCACCCCACCGCGGTTGGGCCCGTCGACCTGCTGTGCCGCGACGCCGACGGGCGGACCGTCGTCATCGAGGTGAAGCGGCGCGGCGAGATCGACGGAGTGGAGCAACTGACGCGCTACCTCGACTTCCTGCGCGCCGATTCGTCACTCGGGACGCTGCGCGGGATGTTCGTCGCACAGTCGGTCGCCCCGCAGGCCCGAACCCTCCTGCAGTCGCGGGGAATGGACTGGCGCGAGGTCGACTACGACGAGCTGCGCGGCAGGAAACGGGACGATCTCCGGCTGTTCTGAACCCGAACCGTCCGTACGGTGCCGGCATGGATCGACGCGACCTCGACGAGCTGCTGCAGGTCCACGAGTGGCCGGCGGTCACGCTCGTGGCCCCATTGCACCCCACCGACCCCCAGCAGGAGACCGACCCGCTCACCGTGAAGCGGCTCGTGGCGGAGGCCGAGCGGGCACTGCACGCGGCGGGGTCGAAGCGCGAGGCGGCGCCGGTGCTCGAGCACCTCGGGCGCGCCGTGGCCGACATCGACTGGCAGCACGCCGACCATGGGGTCGCACTCTTTGCGACGACGGAGCGGCACTGGCGGATCGACCTGCCGGAGCGGCCGGATCCGCGGGTCGCCATCGGCGCCACGCTCGCCGTCAGCGAGGTCGCGCGCGCAGTGTCGCGCTCGCGCCGCTACCGGGTGCTCGTCCTGACCGAGCGGCCGACGCGGCTGTTCGATGGCAACCGGCACCGTCTCACCGAGGTGCACGACGGATTCCCGATGGTGCACGACGCAGCGGGAGGCGAGACACGTCTCGTCGGTGGATTCGGGCAGAGTCCGTCAAAGCAGCGCGACTACGAGCACCGACGGTTCTTCGCCGAGGTCGCACGGAGAGTGCGCACCGCATCCGCAGGCGACCCGCTGCCGCTGTTCCTCGTCGCCGTCCCGCGCTACGAGGCGTTCTGGCGCGAGGCCGCACCCGGGATGCGGCCGGCCGCCACGGTGCACGGCAGCTGGGACACCCTGCCGGACGCCGCGGTGGAGGAGCTCGTCCGACCGCACGTCGACCGGTGGTTCTCCGCGCGCGACGCGGCGCTCGCCGAGCGGCTTGATGCCGCGCGCTCCGCGAAGCGCTACGCCGGCGGACTCACGGAGGTCGCCGCCGCCGCGCGGGACGGCGAGGTCGCGCTGGCGGTGCTGCCCGAACGTGCAGGCGACGGCACCGATGGAATCGTCCGCGATGTGCTCACGACGGGCGGCTCGGTGGAATTCGCGGGCCCTGCGGTGCTCGATCCGTGCGGCGGTGCAGCCGCAGTACTGCGCTGGTAGCCGGCTACTGCTGCGGCTGCGGCCACGAGCCGTCGCGACCGTCCATGCCGGCGTTGCGGCGGGCGCCCGTGAGGAGCTCCTCCACGACGGGACCGAGGCGGGTCGGATCGTCGACCGGCTCGTGCACCGGACCGCGGTGCCATCCCTCGGCGACGGCGAGCACCCTGCCGCTCGCCTCGAACACCCTGCCGGTGACGTGGCGCGACTCGGCGGACGCGAGCCACGTGACGATCGGCGCAATCCAGCGCGGCGACTGTGCCTCGCGCTCCTCGTCCGTCGGCGGCGCCGGCGCGAGGTTCTCGGTCATGCGGGTGAGCGCGACGGGGGCCACGGCGTTCACGGTCACGCCGTAGCGGGCCAGTTCGAGCGACGTGATGATCGTGAAGGCCGCGATGCCGGCCTTCGCCGCGCCATAGTTGGCCTGGCCGACGTTGCCGTAGATCCCCGACACCGAGGAGGTGTTGATGATCCGGCCGTCGACCTCGTGTCCCGCCTTGCTGCGGTCGCGCCACCACGCCGCGGCGAAGCGCGACGGGGCGAAGGTGCCCTTGAGGTGCACCTTGATGACGGCGTCCCACTCCTCCTCGCTCATGTTCGCCATCATCCGGTCGCGCAGGATGCCGGCGTTGTTCACGACCGCGTGCAGGTCGCCGAACGTCTCCACTGCCGTGGCGATCAGGCGCTCGGCGCCCCCCCAGGTCGAGATGTCGTCGGAGTTCGCGACCGCGCGGCCGCCCATCGCCTCGATCTCCTGGACCACCTGCTGGGCGGGCGAGAGGTCGCCACCCGACCCGTCGACCCCTGCGCCGACGTCGTTGACCACGACGTGCGCTCCATGACGGGCCAGGCTCAGCGCGTGCTCGCGCCCGATACCCCTCCCCGATCCGGTGACCACGACAACTCTTCCCTCGCAGAGACGCGCCATGACGGGCGAATCTAGTCTCTGCTCCGTGTCGTCCCCCCTGCCCGACGCGTGCGACGCACTCGTCGTCGGCGCGGGACCCGCGGGGTGCGCCGCCGCCATCGTGCTCGCCGACGCCGGACTCGACGTCGTGCTCGCCGACAAGGCGCAATTTCCCCGCGACAAGTGCTGCGGCGACGGACTCACGACCGGTGCACTGCGGCTGCTGGAGGAAATCGGATTCGATCCACGGACCGTGCCGAGCTGGACCGTGTGCGACCAGGCGTGGCTGCGCTCCCCCTCCGGACGCGAGGTTCGGCTCGACCTTCCCGGCGACGGCGGCCAGTACGCGGCCATCGCACCGCGGCAGGAACTCGACGCAGCCCTCGTCGACCTCGCGCGCAGCCGGGGCGTCCGCGTGCACCTCGGCGCACCGTTCGAGGGATTCGTCGGCGGCGTCGCACACGACGGACCCGCCCGCGCCACATTCACCGGACTCGGCGCGGTGGCTGCGCGGCACGTCGTCGCCGCCGACGGCATGTGGTCGCCGGTGCGCAAGGCCCTCGGAGCGGGCACGCCGTCGTACCTCGGAGAGTGGCACGCGTTCCGCCAGTACGCCACCGGCGTCGAGGGGAGCGCGCGCGACCGCCTGTGGGTGTGGTTCGAGCCCGATCTGCTGCCCGGCTACGCGTGGTCGTTCCCGCTCGGCGACGGCCGCGCCAACGTCGGGTTCGGCATCCTGCGTGGCAGCGGCACTCCGGTCGGCGAGATGAAGCGGCTGTGGGCCGACCTGCTGGCCCGCCCGCACGTCGCGGCCGCACTCGGCGCCGGCGCGACGATGGTCGACCGCCCGACCGCATGGCCGATTCCCGCACGGATCACCTCCGCGGCGCTCACGCACGGACGGGTGCTGTTCGTCGGCGACGCCGCGTGCGCCACCGACTCGCTCACCGGCGAGGGCATCGGACAGGCGCTGCTGACCGGCCGCCTCGCCGCCGAGGCGATCGTCGCACGGAGCGCGGACGGGCCGCGCGCCGTCGCCCGTCGGTACCGGCGCTCGGTTCGGCACGAACTGTTCGCCGACCACCGCATGTCGGTCGTGCTGGGCAGGATCCTCGCGACGCGCAGGGGCGCGCGCGGTGCGATCCGCGTGGCGGGCCTCACGCCGTGGACTCGCCGCAACTTCGTCCGTTGGATGTTCGAGGACGAGCCGCGCGCCATCGCGCTCACGCCCGGCCGTTGGCACCGCCGCTTCCTCGCCCGTCCCGGCGCGTTCCGCTCGCTACGGTGACGCCGTGCGCACGCGGCTGACCGAACTGCTCGACATCCGCCACCCCGTGATGCTCGCGGGCATGGGTGGAGTGTCCTACCACCGCCTCGTCGCCGCGGTGTCGGAGGCCGGCGGCATCGGCACCCTCGGCGCCTCGACGATGCGCGAGGGCGAGCTCGCGGACGAGATGGCCGGCGTCCGGCGGCTGACCTCGGCGGCGTTCGGCGTCGACCTGTTGACCGCGCTGCCGAGCGTGCTCGAGCGCGACGTGGAGACCGTCATCTCGGGAGGTGCGCGCATCTTCGTCGCAGGACTCGGCGTGCCCCGCGACGTGATCGACCACCTGCACCGGCACCAGGTGCTCGTCGGCTCGATGTGCGGCAAGGTGCGCCACGCCATCGCGGCCGTCGAGAGCGGATGCGACTTCGTCGTCGCGCAGGGAACGGAGGGGGGCGGCCACACCGGCACCGTCGCGACCATGGCGCTCGTGCCGCAGGTGGTCGACGCAGTAGGCGACCGTGCCATCGTCGTCGCGGCCGGCGGCATCTACGACGGCCGCGGGCTCGCCGCCGCGCTGGCCATGGGCGCCGACGGCGTCTGGGTCGGCACGAGGTTCATCGCCACGCCCGAGGCGCGCGCCGTGAACGGCTACAAGGACGCGCTCGTGGCGGCGCACGAGGACGGGACCGTCGTCACCCGCGCGTACACCGGCAAGACCTGCAGGGTGCTGCGCAACGAGTGGACCGAGGAGCACGAGCGCGACCCGTCGCGCCTGCAGCCCTTCCCCGCACAGGTCGTCGCGTCGATGCAGGCCGGCGTCAACCACCTCGGCTTCCCGGAGGGCACCGACGTCGACCCGTCGCGCGAGTTCTACCCCGCGGGGCAGGGCGTCGGCGGCGTGGACTCCATCGTTCCCGCCGGCGAACTCGTCGAACGGTTCGTGCGCGAGGCAGAGACGGCGATCGGCCGCGGCGCCTCCGCGCTGCGCTAGTCGATCGACGCGTACGCCGCTGCGACCAGCGCCTCGGCGCGCGGGTCGACCATCAGGCCGTCGCCCATCGCGTTCATGGCGTAAGCGAGGGAAAGTCCCGACTCGGGATCCGCAAAGCCCACCGACCCGCCCGCGCCCGGATGGCCGAACGCCTGCGGTCGCCGGTACGCCACGGCCTCGCAGGCGAGCATGTAGCCGCCCTGCGAGAACACGGTCCGGGCACCGAGCACCGCGTCCCGTTCCCCCGCGGGAGTGGCCGACCGCACCGCCGCGAGCCTCGTCGGCTCGTCGAGCAACCGCACGCCGCGCCCCCCCGCATCGACCTCGCCGATCGTGGCCGCGTACATCGCAGCCACCGCCCGCGCCGTGCCGGTGCCGTTTGCGCCGGGGATCTGCGCCGCACGGAGGTCGCGGCGGTTGAACCCGCCCTTCACCGCGAGCGCACCGTTCACCGTAAGCACGTCGCCGAGCGGCGCGGCACCGTCGGCGGCCCCTGGTCGCGGCGCGACCAGGGGGGCGACCCGCGGCTCGAGGTGCTCCGGCAAGCCGATCCAGAATTCCACGCCGAGTGGCCCGGCGATCTCGTCGGCGACGAAGTCGCCGACCGACCGGCCGTCGACCCGACGGAGGATCTCCCCCGCCAGCCATCCGAAGGTGATCGCGTGGTAGCCGTGCGCATCGCCGGGTCCGCGCCGGGGCGCCGAGGCCG
>JBIIHV010000208.1:0-3131 GCA_044235415.1 Ilumatobacteraceae bacterium
GTTGATCACGCGGGTCACGGCCGATGCACGGCGGATCCACTCGAGGAACTCGGCCGGCACACGGTGGTAGTTCCAGGTGCTGCGCAGGAACGCCGCGTCGAAGCGCGACCAGTCGACGGCGGGATCGTCCCAGTCGACCACCTCGACCGGGGTGCCAATTGCGACGAGGGCGCGACGGACGACCTCGAGGTCGCCGTCGCGCCCCCGCGCGGACTGCGTGGAGACGAGCGCGAGGATTAGAAGTCCTCCATCCCTCCACCCGGCATGGCCGGTGCGCTGTCCTGCGGCTTGTCGGCGATGACCGCCTCGGTCGTGAGGAACAGGGCCGCGATGGACGCCGCGTTCTGCAGTGCAGAGCGGGTCACCTTCGCCGCGTCGATGACGCCGAGGGCCACGAGGTCCTCGTACGCACCGGTCGCCGCGTTGAGCCCGTGGCTGCCGCTCAGGTTGCGAACCTTCTCGACGACGACGCCACCCTCGAGGCCGGCGTTCTCGGCGATCTGCTTCAGCGGACCCTCGAGCGACTTGGCCACCATGCGCGCGCCGGTCGCCTCGTCGCCCGTCAGCGTGCCCGCGAGGTCCTGCACCGCCGCCTGCGAACGGAGCAGCGCCACGCCGCCACCGGGCACCACGCCCTCCTCGATCGCAGCCTTCGTCGTGCTGACCGCGTCCTCGATGCGGTGCTTCTTCTCCTTCAGCTCGACCTCGGTGGCCGCGCCGACCTTCAGCACCGCCACACCGCCGGACAGCTTCGCGAGGCGCTCCTGGAGCTTCTCGCGGTCGTAGTCGCTGTCGGTGTTGTCGATCTCGTTCTTGATCTGCTGGATGCGGCCCTTGATGTCCGCGTCGCTGCCGGCTCCCTCGATGATCGTGGTCTCGTCCTTCGTCACCACGATCTTCTTGGCGCGGCCCAACAGGTCGACGGTCGCGTTCTCGAGCTTGAGGCCGACCTCCTCGCTGATGACCTGGCCGCCGGTGAGGATCGCGATGTCCTGCAGCATGGCCTTGCGGCGGTCGCCGAAGCCCGGTGCCTTCACCGCGACGCTCTTGAACGTGCCGCGGATCTTGTTCACCACGAGCGTGGCGAGCGCCTCGCCATCCACGTCCTCCGCGATGATCACGATCTGCTTGCCGGCCTGCATGACCTTCTCGAGCACGGGCACGAGGTCGCGCACCGCCGAGATCTTCGAGCCGACGAGCAGGATGTAGGCATCGTCGACGACGGCCTCCATGCGGTCGGGGTCGGTCACGAAGTACGGGGAGATGTAGCCCTTGTCGAAGCGCATGCCCTCGACGAGGTCCATCTGCATGCCGAACGTCTGGCTCTCCTCGACGGTGATGACGCCGTCCTTGCCGACCTTGTCGATCGCCTCGGAGATCATCTGGCCGATCTCCTCGTCGGCGGCCGAGATGGCGGCGACCTGGGCGATCTGCGACTTCGAGTCGACCTCCTTGGCCAGCGACTTGATCGACGCCACGGCCGCCGCGACGCCCGCCTCGATGCCGCGCTTCAGGCTCATCGGGTTTGCGCCGGCCGCCACGTTGCGCAGGCCCTCGCGGACCATCGTCCACGCCAGCACGGTGGCCGTCGTGGTGCCGTCACCGGCGACGTCGTCGGTCTTCTTCGCCACTTCCTTGACCAGCTCGGCGCCGATGCGCTCATAGGGGTCCTCGAGGTCGATCTCCTTGGCGATCGAGACGCCGTCGTTCGTGATGGTCGGCGCGCCCCACTTCTTGTCGAGCACGACGTTGCGGCCCTTCGGTCCGAGGGTCACCCGGACCGCATCGGCCAGCTGGTTCATGCCGCTCTCGAGCCGGCGGCGGGCATCCTCGTCGAACGCGATCATCTTCGACATGTGGTTCCTCCTGGTGTGCTGCGGCGCGACGGTGCGCCGTGGCCCATCTCGGGCCCGAATTGATTTAGCACTCTACCGGTGAGACTGCTAAACCCCACGAGGGATCAGCGGATGCGGTGCAACACGACATCCGTCCTCGTGGCCGTGGCACCCTCGCGCTGCAACCAGCGGAGGAACGAGTCGAGGCCGGCCGTCCCGTTGCACGCCACCGCCACGCTCACGTCGGCCTCGCCAGTCACGTGCGCGGCCCAGAGCACGTCGTCGCGCTTGAGCACCGCGTCGTCAAACCCCTGTGTGTGCGGCATGCGCGCGCTGACGACCGCCTCCAAGTTCCGGCCCATCGCCGCATGGTCGACCTCCGCGCGAAAGCCCCGGATCACTCCGGATCGCTGGAGTCGCCGCACCCGCTCGGCTGCGGCGTTGGCGGACAGGTGGACCCGGTCGCCCAGCATCTGCCATGAGATTCGCCCGTCAGATTGCAGAATCCCGAGGATTTCCTTGTCAATCGCATCTAGAGCCACGGTTTCGTCGGTCATATGGCGAATTCTGCCACGACATCCGCGGTTTCCACGGCTCCAGGACCTCCATACTGATTCCCATGAGCGAGACGGCGTGGACGTGGATGTTGGTCGGGTTCGAGGTGTTGGCCATCGGGGGCCTCTGGCTGGTCGGGTCCCGCAAGTGGTGGGGCTGGGCGATGGTGCTGGCCAGCTCGTTGCCGTGGTTCACCTACAGCATCGTGTTCAACAAGCCCGGCTTCACGGCGATGAGCCTGCTGTACATCACGACCCACACGACAAACCTGCTGCGCTGGCGCCGCCAGCACCGCGCTCAGCCGCCGGCGACTGCGGGAATGATCGAGACCGTGGAGCCGTCAGCGACCTTGGTGCTCAGCCCGTCCAAGTAGCGCACGTCGTCGTCCGAGACGAAGACGTTCACGAATCGGTGCAACTTCCCCTCCGCGTCGAGCAGGCGGTCGGAGAAGCCCGGGTGCACCTCGTTCAAGCGCGTGATCACCTCGGACACCGTCGCCGCATCGACCTGCACGGTCGACGCGCCTCCTGACAGGGGGCGGAGCGTGGTCGGGATGCGAACGGTGACGGCCATGCCGAAAGACTACCGGCGCGGTCGGGATTGCGCGCTTCCGAGGATCATCCCGGAGACGATGCGCGCCGACACCGCCACCAGCGGCAACCCGCCGCCCGGGTGCGACGAGCCGCCCACGAGGTGGAGCCCCTGCCGCACCCCTGCGTTGGACGGACGGCGGAACGCCGC
>JBIIHV010000209.1:0-3127 GCA_044235415.1 Ilumatobacteraceae bacterium
CGCCTCGCCGCCCGCCAACTTCACGAGTGCCGTGCCCGAGGCGTAGCGCTCCCAGCATCCGAACCGGCCGCACGGGCACGCCGTGCCGCCACGCTGCACCACCATGTGGCCGATCTCGCCGGCGAAGCCCTGGCCGCCGCGCTGGATCACGCCGCCCGACACCAGCCCACCGCCGATGCCCGTGCCGAGCGTCACCAGCCACGCGTCGCGCGCACCGACCGCCGACCCCGCCAACCACTCGGCCGCGAGCCCGCACGTCGCGTCGTTGTCGACCACCACCCGCCGGCCGGTCAGCGACTCGAGGCCGCCGCGCACGTCGAGGTCGGCGACACCCGGCAAGTTCGGCGACGACCGCAGCACGCCCTCGTGCGTCACCATCCCCGCCACGCCCACGCCGATCGGACCGACGCTTGCCAGTTCCGCCACGAGTGCGACGATGCCGGCGAGGAGTGCGTCCGCGGAGGGCGTCGGATGGCGCACGCTGCGAACCACCGATCCGTCGTCCGACACCACGACGCCGAGCATCTTGGTGCCACCGACGTCGACGCCGACCGTCTCCGTCATGCGGCGCGCGTCACGACTCGATGCGGGCCTTGAGCTCCTTCAGCGAGCTGAGGATGCGCATCTCCGCGCGGCGCTTGACGAACCCCGGCAGAGGCAGTACGAGCTCGATCGACAGGTCGTACTCGACGCGCGTACCGCCGTCGGCGGAACGGAAGCCGTACGAGCCCGAGATCGAGCGCATGATGTCGCCGTCGATCATCGACCACGAGAGACGCGACGGGAGCTGTGAGTAGTCGTAGCACAGCGTGAAGTGGGTGCTCCGACCGAGCGCCGACGCGCGGTACTCCACCACCGTCGGACGACCGTCCGCGCCCCGCTCGCGGACGGAGGCCTGCTTCACGTCCCTGGCCCACTCCGGATAGCGCTCGAAGTCGCAGGCGACCGCGACGCACGCCTCGGGCGGTGCCGCGACGAGGATGGAGTCGGAGCCGGAGTCAACCACGGTCGTCATTCTTGCCGATCGCAGACCCGCCGTCGCCGCGTCCTGTGTCCCGAAGTCCGAACGTCCCGTGCCGGACCGCCAGGACGCCGTTCAGACCGACCCCCAGCACGGGCACCAGCACCCCGAAGGCGAGTGCGCTCCCGGGGCGACCGTCGGTCGACGACCGGGCGATCGCCGCGCCAAGTCCGACCACCACCTGCAGCGCGAGGCAGGCGTGCATGGCCAGTGCGAGGCGCCTCGGCACGATGCCGCCTCCCAGGAGGTACAGGGCCGCGACGGAGATCTCCTCGGTGCGGCTGCGCCCCACCGCGACCGCGAAGGACCACAGGAAGGCGGCGGTTCCCCCCACGAAGAGTCCCAGGTCGACCGCGGTGACGAGCGATCGCTGCCACGGCGCGAACCCCCATGCCGCGACCAGGGTCACGCCGACGAAGGCGCCGGTCAGCGCCGCGTGCACCCGCACGATGCTCATGCCGCGATCGCCCCGGCCAAGCGCGACGCGAGCACCGCATAGTCGAATTCCTCCAGCGCACGACGGCGCGACGCCGCCCCCATCGCCGCCCGACGCGGTTCATCGTCGAGCAGATCCGAGATCGCACGGGCGAGTGCTCGCGCGTCGCGCGGATCGGGCAGCACCACGCCGGTGACGCCATCGGCGACCGCCTCCGCGGCGCCGCCGCTCGCACCCGCGATCTGCGGGACGCCGCACGACGCGGACTCGGCGAACACGATGCCGAACCCCTCCTGTTCGAGCCCGCCCCAACGCGAACGGCACACCATTGCCGAGAGATCCGCACAGCCGTACAGCTTCGGGAGCGCGTCGTTCGCGACGCGGCCGAGCATGCGCACCGGGGCACGGCGCTGCGCAACGAGGCGCGCCAGCCGGTCGGCGTCGCGGCCGGCACCTGCGATCGCGACGCGCAGACGCGGACGCGACGGCGCGAGCAGAGCGGCTGCCTCGATCAACACGTCGAAACCCTTGCGCGGCACCAGACGGCTCACGCCGACGACGACCTCGTCGTCCGCGCCGAACCCGAGCTCGGCCCGCGCCGCGGCGCGCGCCGCCGGATCGAGCGGGACGAACCGCTGCACGTCGACGCCGGGCGGGACCACCGTCACCGGAAGGTCGCAGCGGGCCGCCCTCCGTGCCTCGTCCGCGGCGTACTGGCCGGCGGCGACCACGTGGGCCGCGCCGCGCAGCACCGACGACAGCGCGGCGCGCGACACCGGAAGCCGACCCGGCACCGTGACCTCCGCGCCGTGCAGCACCACCACGTACGGGAGGCGGAGCGAACGGCCCACGAGCCCCAGCGGCACCGCGGGATCGAGCACGACCCGCTCGGCGCCGATCTCGGCGGCGAGTGCGTCGATGCGCGACGCCATCCACGGGTGCGGCAGCAGCACGGACTCGCGCACGCGCTCGACGCGGAATGCTTGGGCGGCGTCGAACTCGGCCGATTCCGGGTGCGGCGATGTGAGCACGGCGAAGTCGTCGGGAGGGAGCCGCCGCCACCACTCCCAGAGGAGGTTCTGGATCCCACCCACCTTCGGCGGGAAATCGTTGGTGACCAGCAGGTGCCGCATGGCGTCGGTCAATCCTTGCACCCTGCAGGTGCGCCCAACCGGTCGAGCGTCCACCGCGCCTGTTCGCGCAGCACTGGATTCGCATGGTGCTCGTAGCGGTGCGCCGCATCCAGCGAACGACGGTCGCGCAGACCCGAGTTGCCGAGCACGATCAGCGCGTTGCGCCTCACCCAGTCGGGGTTCCGGTCCGCCACGTAGGCGCGTCCCATCGTGGCCAGCACGGCGTCGTCGGTTCCCTCGAGCAAGGCGACGACGTCGACCGATGCGGACACAGCTGCAGGCGTCCCCTCCCTGCGCGCGACCGCCACGCGCGCCGGCGGGCACGACTCCTGACAGTCGTCGCATCCGTAGAGGCGGTCGCCGAGCGCCTCCCGGTACCGCGGGTCGAACGTTCCGGGCTTCTGCGCGAGCCACGACAGGCACCGCGTCGCATCCACGACGCCGGGCTCGACGATCGCGCCGGTCGGGCAGGCGTCGATGCACCGTCGGCACGCACCGCACCCGTCCTCGACCGGGGCGGGCGACGGATTGAGATCG
>JBIIHV010000210.1:0-3118 GCA_044235415.1 Ilumatobacteraceae bacterium
CACGAGCGAGCCACCCGACTCGTGCAGTGCAAGCACGGCGCGCGCGTTGCCGACCGCCGACTCGATCTTGGCGCGGTTGCGGACGATGGACGCGTCCTTCATGAGCCGTGTCACGTCGCGCGCCCCAAAGCGCGCGACGCGTGCGGGTTCGAAACCCTGGAACGCGCTGCGGAACGCCTCGCGCTTGCGCAGCACGGTGAGCCACGACAGACCGGCCTGGAAACCCTCGAGGCAGATCTTCTCGTAGATCATCCGCTCATCGGTGCACGGCGTGCCCCACTCGGTGTCGTGGTACGCGCGGTACACGGGGTCGTCGGTGACCCACGGACACCGCGCGACGCCCTCGCGGCGGACCGGCCCCGTGGCGGGAGTGGTCATGGGGTCAGTGTGTGCGCGAGATGCCGGCGGCGGCAAGTGCCTCGGCGATCGTGGCCACGGGCACGGCGGTGATCGAGGCGTCGGTGCGCACCGACGCGTTGGCGGGCACGAGTGCCCGCCGGAACCCGAGGCGGCCGGCCTCGGCGAGCCGGCGCTCGAGGTGGCCGATCTGGCGCACCTCGCCGCCGAGGCCCACTTCTCCGGTGACGACCAGGTCGCCGTGCACGGGCATGTCGAGCGCGGCCGACGCGATGGCGAGCAGCACGCCGAGGTCGCTGCCGGGTTCGGCGAGGCGCACGCCACCCGCCACCGAGGCGTACACCTCGTGTTGCGCCAGCGTGACGCCCGCACGGCGCTCGAGCACCGCGATCAGCATCGCCAGCCGGCTGGGGTCGAGGCCCTGCGCACTGCGGCGCGCGGGAACGCCCGACGGGTTGGTGAGCGCCTGAACCTCCACGAGCATCGGGCGGTGCCCCTCGATCGCGGGTACCACCACCGATCCCGGCGTGCCGGTGCGGCGGTCGGCGAGGAACAGCGAGCTCGCGTCCGGGACTCCCTGCAGGCCCTGCTCGGTCATCTCGAACAGACCGAGCTCGCTGGTCGAGCCGAACCGGTGCTTCACCGCGCGCAGCAGGCGCAGGGCGTGGTGCCGGTCGCCCTCGAACGACAGCACGGTGTCGACGACGTGCTCGAGCAGCCGCGGACCCGCGAGGCTGCCCTCCTTGGTGACGTGCCCGACGATCACAGTCGGGATGCCGCGCGACTTCGCCTCGTGGACCAGGCGGTGCGCGCAGCCACGCACCTGGTTGACCGAACCGGGCAGCGAGGGCAGCGAGGGATCGGCGACGGCCTGGATGCTGTCGACCACGAGGAGCGACGGCCCGACTTCGTCGAGCGCACGCACGACGTTGGTGAGCGACGACTCGGACAGCAGCCACAAATCGTCGCGCAGCGCGCCGAGTCTGCCGGCACGGAGCCCCACCTGCTGCGCGCTCTCCTCGGCGGTGACGTAGAGCGAGCGCTGCGGCCATGTCGCGAGCAGCTGCAGCAGCAGCGTCGACTTGCCGATGCCCGGCTCGCCGCCGAGCAGCGTCACCGACCCGGGGACGAGCCCTCCGCCAAGCACGCGGTCGAATTCGGCGATCCCCGACGCGACGGGCGGGGCGGTGGGCGAGTCGAGGGCGTTGATCGGGCGCGCCGTGCCGCCTGCCACCAGTGCCGCGGCGTGCGGGACGGGCTCTGGTCCCTCGACGTCCTCGATGATCGAGTTCCAGTCGCCGCACGCGTCGCACTTGCCCGCCCATTTGGGGTGCTGCGCACCGCAGGATCCGCAGAGGAAGATGGTGCGCAGCCGGGCCACGCGGACAGGTTACGAGCGGGGTGTGCGGCGACTGATCGCGGCGGCGGCCAGCAGCAGCATCGCCACCAGCCATCCGCCCGCCAGCCACAGCAGTGCGGGCGCGAGCGGACCGGCAACCGCGCCCAGCCGCGACTCGTGCGTCGACTGGGTCGTCACCTCGACGGTCGATCCGTCCAGCGGCGCGGTCCACTGCACGGTGCTGATGTCCTGGACGCCGGTGGTCGAGTCGATGGTTCCCGGCATCGTCACGCGGAACGTCACGAGGAACACCTGGTCGAGCGTCAGGCCCGATGCCGCGAGGTCCTGCTGGAACGGCGCAGCCTGGGCGAGCTGGATCAGCCCTGCATCGGCGAGCGACGACAGCCCGTCCTCGAGGTGGAGCGAGCCGTTCAGCGTCCATGTCGAGCGCCCGCCGTCCCGCTCGCGCGCGATCTTCATGCCGCGGAAGGGACCCTCGGACCCCGACAACTGGCTGAGCAGGAGGTTGGCCTCGTCCGGCGTGTCGAAGTCGTGCCACAGGCGCACCTGCAGCCGGCCCTGCTCGTCGGGCGCCACGGGCGACACCTGCCAGCCGGCGGCCTGCGCGTCGGACAGCGACAGCGACTCGGCGAGCCCGGGCGCCGCCGCGACCATGTCCTGGTCGGCGGTGACGACGACGGAGAGCGTGCCCTGTCCGTTCGGCTCGATCTGCAGGTCGACCGCGGCCGTGGCCTGGCACGACGCAGCCACCAGCACCATGGCAACGAGCGCGGCGGTGCGGAGCACGCGCGCGGCCATCGAACCGGTCCGGCTACTCGGCGCTGGACGGACCGTCGCCGGCACCGGCGAGGTCGATGCCCGACGGCGGCTTGAAGCCCTCGACAGCCGTGAACGTGAGGCGCTGCTCGCCCGGCGACTCCGGGTCGTCCTCGGTGCCCACGACCACGATCTGGCCTGCGGTGAAGTCCTTGTTGAGCAGCCGCTCCGACAGCGGGTCCTCCACCAGTCGCTGAAGTGCGCGACGCAGCGGTCGTGCGCCGAGCTGCGGGTCGTAGCCGCGCTTGGAGAGCAGCTCCTTGGCCGAGAGCGTGAGCTCGAGTCCGATGCCCAGGCCTTCCAGTTGCGAGACCAGCCGCTTCGACATGAGGTCGACCATCTGCACCACCTCGGGCATGCCGAGCTCGTGGAAGACGATTACCTCGTCGATGCGGTTGAGGAACTCCGGCCGGAAGTGGCCCTTCAGCGCGTCGTTGACCTTCTCGCGCATCCGTGCGTACGACATGGCCGAGTCGTTCTTGCCGAAGCCGACGTTGGCCTTGCGCAGGTCCTGGGTGCCGAGGTTCGACGTCATGATCAACACGGTGTTGCGGAAGTCGGTCGAGCGGCCCTGCGCATCGGTGA
>JBIIHV010000212.1:0-3112 GCA_044235415.1 Ilumatobacteraceae bacterium
ATGACGTTCACGAAGCCGGCGAAGGGCGCCAGGGCCGCGAAGAAGTAGCGGCCGCGGGGGGCATCCCGCGCCGCGGGGTCAGTCCTTCTGGGTGCCGACCTTGAGGTCGCGGAACGCCGACTTCGAGTCGATGCCCGGGTCCTTCGGCAGGCCGAGCACGCGCTCGCTGACGATGTTGCGCATCACCTCGTCGCTGCCGCCGGCGATGCGCATGCCCGGTGCGCCCAGCAGCAGCTGGCTCCACGCGTAGGTGCCCCACTCGCCGGTGTCGGCCTGGATCTTCGGTCCGAGGACGTGCGCGACCAGGTCGATCATCCGCTTCTGGTTGGCGACGAGCGCCATCTTCCCGATCGACATCTCCGGACCGGGCGTCTGGCCCGCGCGCACCTTGTCCATGCCGCGCTGGCTGGTCCAGCCCGCGAGGCGCGAGTTGATGTAGAGGTCGGCGAGCAGGTCGCGCACGATCGGGTCGTCGTCGACGTCGAAGTGGCGGATCATCGCGAGGATGCGCGTGTACATCGACGTCTCGCCCGAGCCCATCGACCCGATGGATGCGCGCTCGTTCATGAGCGTGGTGAGCGCGACCGTCCAGCCCTCGTTGACGCCGCCGAGGCGGTTCTCGTCGGGCACGCGCACCTCGTTGAAGAACACCTCGTTGAAGCTCGCGCCGCCGGTCATCTGCCGCAGCGGACGGATCTCGACGCCCGGCGCGTGCATGTCGACGATGAAGCCGGTGAGGCCCTTGTGCTTCGGCAGGCCCGGGTCGGTGCGGCAGATGATCTCGCCGATGTCGCTGAACTGCGCGCCCGACGTCCACACCTTCTGGCCGGTGACGATCCACTCGTCGCCGTCGCGCTCGGCCTTGGCCTGCAGGGAGGCGAGGTCGCTGCCCGCGCCCGGCTCGGAGAACAGCTGGCACCCGACGATGTCGGCGCGCCACAGCGGGCGCAGGTAGCGCTCGCGTGCCGCGGGCGTGGCGTGGGCGAGGATCGTCGGTGCGACCATCCCGAGGCCGATCTGGAACACGCCGAGGTTCGCGGTGCGGTACTCGCGCTCGACGGAGAGGTAGGCGCGCTCGTGCGCGGGCGTCAGACCTGCGCCGCCGTACTCGACGGGCCCCGTGATCCAGCCGAAGCCGTGGTCGAAGCGCGTGCGCTGCCAGTCCTTCGCCTGGCGCACGACCTCCATCTCGGCTTCGCGGTCGCGCTC
Source organism: Ilumatobacteraceae bacterium (assembly GCA_044235415.1). Lineage (GTDB taxonomy): Bacteria > Actinomycetota > Acidimicrobiia > Acidimicrobiales > Ilumatobacteraceae > UBA3006. Next base: position 1,210 of record JBIIHV010000212.1, read on the forward strand.
CTCGAACATCGCGACGTTGTCGGAGCCCTCGCCCCAGGTGAAGGCCTTGGCCTCCTCGCGCCGCGGCGCGTTCGCGTCCAGAAACGCCCGCGCGGACGCCGTGAATTCCTCGATCGTGGGTCCCCCGCTCATGTCGCCCACCGTACCGGTCGGGGTCTGCGCCCACGAAGGCGTGGCAACTAGTGTCGGGCGCCATGGGCCAGCCCGTTGCCGTCACCACGAAGCCGTCCCCGACGCCCGGCCGTGCGCGGTTCGAGCTGAACCGTTCGCTGACGGGCATGGGCCACGAGCGCTTCGCCAGTCGGGACGAGGCCCGCGCCGGCACGCCGGCCGCCGAGCTCGCCCGCCGGCTCTTCGACACGGGTGGCGTCCGCTCGGTGCACGTGTTCGGCAGCATGGTCACCGTCGACCTCGCATCCGGCACCTCGGCCGACCGGCTGGTGCCGGTGATCGAGCACCTCTACCAGTACTGGAAGCCCGGCATGCAGCCGCCGAGCGAGGCCGAGCTGATGGCCCAGGCGCCGAAGTCGGAGGCCCCCGCGGCGCCGGCGGCGGGTGGCGGGGACGCGGCGGCCAACCCGGACCTCGCGAAGGTCCCCGCAGCGCTCCTTGCGCGCAGCCAAGCCGCCCTCGCCAAGGCGCGGGCAAACAAGGGCTGAACTACGCAGCATCTCGGGGCGCCATGTGACAATCGGCGCCCGTGATCGATCCCGACCTCTCCCTCCATGAAGTCGCGGCGATGCTGCAGGTGCACTACTACACCGCGTACGGCTACGTCCGGAAGGGCCTCCTGCCGGGCTGGAAGAAGGGTCGCTCGTGGTGGGTGAAGCGCTCCGCCGTCGAGGAATTCGTGTCGCGCAAGACTGGGTTGGAATCCGCCGCCGAGACGGACGGGCGGGGGCGCACGTCGGCCGACTGGGCGGAGCGCCTCGAGGCGCGGCTGATCGACGGCGACGAAGCCGGCGCCCGCAAGGTGCTCGAGTCGGCGCTGGGCTCGGGGCACGACCTGATGCGGCTGTTCCTGGACGTGCTGTCGCCCGCGATGTCGAACATCGGGGCGCGCTGGCGGGCGGGTGAGCTCGACATCTACGTCGAGCACCGGGCCTCGATCCTCTGCCTCGGCCTGATGCACCAGATCGGCTCGCGGTTCGTGCGGCGCGGGGTCTCGAAGGGCGAGGTGCTCATGGGCGCCCCCACCGGTGAGCAGCACGGACTTCCGGTGACGATGGCGGCGATCCTCGTGCGCAGCGAGGGGTGGGCGGTGCACGACCTCGGCGTGGGGATCCCGCCCGCCGACTTCGCGTCGGCGGCGCGCAGATGCGACGACCTGGTGGCGGTGTGCGTCGGGGTCACCATGCCGGCGGTGCTGCCGGCCGCGCGCGAGACGATCGTTGCAGTCCGCGGTGCGGTGCGGCAGGGGACACCGGTGTTCGTCGGTGGTGCCGCGGTGACGGACCCGGACCAGGCCCGCGACCTCGGCGCGGACCACTGGACGTTCTCGCTGCCCCAGCTGATCGACCTGCTGCACGTGCACGCCCGGCGCCGCCCCCACCCCGAGGCCTAGCCAGCGACCCCGACCGGGGCGAACAGGTGTTCGCTACGCTCCGCGGCATGGGAGACGCCCCCTCGCCGCGCGCGCTGACCGACCTGCGCGCCGACCCCCGGCTGCACACCCTGGCGACCCTGCCCGATCCGCGCAGTGCGGCGCTGCCGGTCGGCGATCCCCTCGGCGGCCTGCTGCCCGACGGCCTGGTGCGGGGGCGCACGGTGGCGTGCAGCGGCGACGCCGCCGTGTCGCTGGTGCTGCACCTCGTCGCGGCGGCGACGCAGGCGGGGTCGTGGATCGCGCTGTTCGACGACGGACGCGTGGGCCTGCTGGCCGCGCACGAACGCGGCGTCGCGC
>JBIIHV010000213.1:0-3106 GCA_044235415.1 Ilumatobacteraceae bacterium
AGGCGGCCTCGATGCCGTCGGCGGCAGGTGCGGGCACGCGCGCCAACGCGACGTCGGCGGCGTTGACCTCGATGAGCAGGTCCTGCAGGTCCTGTCCCAGGGCGTCGAATCCGGACTCCGCGTCGTACTGCCTGGTGACGACGGCGCGGTCCTCGTCGGTCACCGAATCGCCGTTCGCCGCGAGCAGCTCGCGGATCGCGCTCGCGCGGATCATCGCGCCGAGCACGGCGCGCACCGTCTCGCCGTCGGCGACGCCGTTGGACAGCTCCACCTGCTGCGCCTCGGCGAGCTGCGCCACGGCGGCTTCGACCTCGTCGATCGTCGCGGACTCGTCCCCGAGGGAATAGGCGTTGGATCTGCCGGCGCACCCGGAGGCGGCGACGGCGAGGATGGCTGCAATCGACGCGAGTCGCAGGTGGGTTCGCACCCGCGCAGTCTATTGCGCGGGGTCGAACACCTCGCCGAGCAGGCCGGTGAGCCATGCGACGAACTCGGTGCCGCCACCGGCGACGGGCACCGTGAGCACCGACGTCTTCTCGTCGTGGCGCGCGGACGGCGAGAGCCGGGCGAGGCGCATCTTCTGGCTGGCGCGCAGCACGACGGGTGAGACCGTCGCCGCGCGGCCCGAGACGGCGACGTCGCGGACGCCGATCCGGCGGCACTCGGCGCGCAGCCGCGAGATCGCGACGAGCGCCTCGGCCGGGGCGGGCAACGGGCCGTAGCGGTCCTCCCATTCGGCACGGATGTCGTCGACGTCGGCCGGCGAGGCGACGGCTGCGAGCCTCCGGTACGCCTCGAGCCTCGCCTCCTCGCGCGGCACGTACTCGGCGGCGAGGTGTGCGGCGACCGGGACGTCGATCGTCACCTCGGGGGCCGGCTCCGCGGCGGGCTCGCCCTTCATCTCGGCGACGGCCTCGGTGACGAGCTCGCAGTAGAGGTCGTAGCCGACGGCGGCGATGTGGCCGCTCTGCGTCTCGCCGAGCAGGTGGCCCGCGCCTCGGATCTCGAGGTCCCGCATCGCGATGCGGAAGCCGCTGCCGAGATCGGTCGACTCGCCGATGGTGCGCAACCGTTCGTAGGCCTCCTCGCCGAGCACGCGCCCCTGCGGATGGAAGAGGTATGCGTACGCGCGCGAGCCGCTGCGCCCGACGCGCCCGCGCAGCTGGTGCAGCTGGCCGAGGCCGAGCAGGTCGGCGCGCTCCACGACGAGCGTGTTGACGGCGGGCATGTCGATGCCGCTCTCGATGATCGTCGTGCAGACGAGGACGTCGGAACGTCCCTCCCAGAAGTCCGTGACCGTTCGCTCCAGTTGGGCTTCGTCCATCTGGCCGTGCGCCACGGCGATCCGCGCGTCGGGGACGAGTACGCGCAGCTCGGCGGCACGCTCCTCGATGCTCTGCACCCGGTTGTGCACCCAGAACACCTGGCCGTCCCGCAGCAGCTCGCGACGGATGGCCTCCGTGGCGACGCGCTCGTCGTACTCGCCGACGAAGGTGAGGATGGGCTGACGGTCGGCCGGCGGGGTCTGCAGCAGGGAGAGGTCGCGCAGGCCGACGAGGCTCATCTCGAGCGTGCGGGGGATGGGCGTCGCCGAGAGTGTCAGCACGTCGACGCCCGTGCGCAGCCGCTTGATGGCCTCCTTGTGGGAGACGCCGAAGCGCTGCTCCTCGTCGACGACGAGGAGGCCGAGGTCCTTAAAGGCGACCCCCTCCTGCAGCAGGCGGTGGGTGCCGATCACGCAGTCGACCTCACCCGACGCGAGGCCGGCGAGGACGGTGCGCGCCTTCGCCGGCGTGACGAACCGCGAGAGCACCTCGACGCGCACGGGGTAGCCGGTGAAGCGCTCCGAGAACGTCTGGAAGTGCTGCGAGGCGAGCAGGGTGGTCGGTACCAGCACCGCGACCTGCTTGCCGCCCTGCACCGCCTTGAACGCGGCGCGCACCGCGACCTCCGTCTTGCCGAAACCCACGTCGCCGCACACGAGGCGGTCCATCGGCACGTCGCGCTCCATGTCGCTCTTCACCGCGGCGATGGCGGTGAGCTGGTCGGGCGTCTCGACCCACGGGAACGCCTCCTCCATCTCGTGCTGCCACGGCGTGTCGGGGTCGAATTGGTGTCCGGGGGCGGTGGCACGCCGCTGGTACAGCACGACCAGTTCCTGCGCGACCTCGCGCACCGCGGACCGAACCTTCGCCTTCGACCGTGCGAAGTCGGACCCGCCGAGGCGGTGCAGCACCGGCTCCTCGCCGCCGACGTAGGGACGGATCGACCCGACGCTGTCGGTCGGCACGTACAGGCGGTCGTTGTCCTTGTAGGCGAGCTGGAGGTAGTCGCGCACGGATCCGCCCATGGACTTGGTCGTGATGCCCTCGTATCGACCCACGCCGTGCACCTGGTGGACGATGTACGACCCCGGCTTGAGGTCCTCGAACACGGTGCCGCCCGAGCGCTTCGTCGGCCGAGCGGCGCGACCGCGTCGCCGGCCCGTGAGGTCGGACTCGGCGAGCAGCGCGACCTTGCAGCGGTGGAGCAGTGCGCCGTGGTGCAGTGCCGCCTCGACGACGTAGACCCCCGGTGCGTCGAGCGGCCCGTCCGCGCCGGTGCGGTCGATGACCGCGACACCCTCGCCCGTCAGCGCCTCGGCCATTCGCCGTGCCGACGAGGCGGAGTCGCCCGCAACGACCACGCGCCACCCCTCGCCGACCATGCGGACGATGCGTGACGCGACCGCGGATGGATCGCCTCCCTGGAAGCCCCACGCACCGGCGTCGACGACGGGTTCGCCGCGCGACTCCGCCGGCGAGATCAGGCTGGTCACCCGCGCGGTGGACGCGCCGGTGAGCAGCCGCTCGGGCGATGCGTGCAGCGCGGGCACGTCCACCGCCGCGTCGCGGGCCCACGTGGAGGCGAGTGCGCCGGCGAGGTCGGCTTCCTCAGCCAGCACGTCGCGACCGCGGTCGGCGAGCCGACGCTGGTCGATGAGCACGAGGTGCAATGCGGTGCCGCGCGCCGCGGCGCGCTCGGCCGCGACGTCGACGAGCAGCCGGTCGTCGGCGAACCACGGCAGCCAGCTCTCCATGCCGTCGAAGACGGAGCCCTCCGCGAG
>JBIIHV010000214.1:0-3102 GCA_044235415.1 Ilumatobacteraceae bacterium
CGGATCGGCTGCCGGGAGCGCCACCGGTTCGCCGATACGTACCTGCACCCGCACCGGCGACCGCAGCACCGCCGGGTCGGGCGTGCGCATGCTGCGCGGCCACACGCGCTCGGTACCCCACAGCCCGATCGGCACCACCGTGGCGCCCGACATCGCCGCCAGCCGCGCCGCGCCCAGGCGTCCGCGCAGCACGGGGTCGTAGAACGCGCGCCCGCGCGGGATCGTGCCCTGCGGCATGATCGCCACCATGCCGCCACCGGCGAGCGCGCGCGACGCCTCGCGCAGCGGCTCGTCCGAGCCCGACGCGCGGTCGACGCGGATGCCGCCCACGAGCGAGGCGATCTGCCCCACGAGCGGCGCGTCGAACACCTCCTTCTTGCCGAGGAAGCGCACCGTGCGGCCGGTGGCCGCCACCACGCGCGCGATGGCGACGGGGTCGAAGTAGCTGCGGTGGTTCGCGACGAGGATCACCGGACCCGTCGCCGGCACGTTCCCGAGGCCCTCGATGTCGAACCGCGCGAGCGGCGACGCCACCGGCGCGACGAAGCGCAGGCCCGCGCGCTGCACGTCGTCGCTCGCCACCGCCGGGCGCTCCACTTCGCCGTCGACGCCGAACCCGACGATCGGCCAGCCGCGCGCAGCGGCGAGCGACCGCAGCCGCGCGTCGGGATTGACGACGCGCGGGTTGGCGACGGCCGACAGCATCGGCTCGTCGTACCAGCTGTCCGAGTACGCCCACGACGACGCAACGTCGCAGCCGTTGCGCGCACACCACTCCTCCACCGCACGCAACTTGCCCGCCGACCACACGAACGGTCCGTCGAGTTCGCCCGTGTAGCGGCCGTCGTCACCCACGGCGTGCCGCGTGGCGACGACGTCGTGGAAGCCCGACTCGCGCGCGAACGCGGCGACGAAGTCGTGCGGTGTCGTGGTGGCCAGCACGACCGCGCGCCCCTCCCCGCGGTGCCGCGCGAGCGCGTCCATCAGGTGCGGCCGCAGCATCGTGCGCAGTTCGTCGTGCGCGGCGCGCACCGCGGCCACCAGCTCGTGGCGCACGATGCCCCGCACCGCGAGCGCCCCCTGCCTGGCGAGCAGCATCGACGGCAGGTTCTCCCCCACACGGTCGAAGATCGCGTACAGCGCCGACTCGCCCGGCACCGGACCACGCACCAGACCCGCCGAGCGCAGCGCGGCAGTGAACACCGGCCCCGACGAGCGCACCAGCGCGGTCCGGTCAAGGTCGACGAAGACCGCTGCGCGCGCCATGGCGCGACACTACGACCGGCCCTGCGGGCGGGGACCACCGTCCCCGCACAACGGGCCCCGCGCTCCGCCCACCTGCAACGTGGCCCGAGAATGGGAGAAGCCCCGCCGGAGCGGGGCTTCTCAACCGGAATCCGTGGTTTGGGGGAACCATTCCGGATTCGACGGGCCGCCACTTTGGGGGGTGAGGCGGGCTCCGTTATTTGCTCTTTATCCTGCCCGACGGGGCACCTAGCGTTCAAGGCGAACGGGGCGATATCACCCATCGTTTTTCGTGATGAGTGGCCCATCCAGCACTACCCTGCCGACCGTGGAAGTGCGTCACCTGGCCAGCCTCATCGCCATCGCCGAGCACGGCACGTTCTCGGCCGCGGCCCGGGCCATCGGCACGGTCCAGAGCAACGTCTCGGCCCACATCTCCCGGCTGGAAAAGGAACTGGGCGTCCAACTGGTCGACCGGCAGTCGGGCCGGCTCACCGAGGACGGACAGGTGGTCGTCGAGCGCGGCCGACGGATCATCAACGAACTCGAGGACATCGAGGCCGACATCAACTCCACCGCGGTCATCGAGGGCGACACCAGCATCGGCATGCTGGGCACCACCGGCCGCTGGCTGTTGCCGTCGTTCCTGCCCGCGCTGCGCGCCGCCCACCCGCGCGTGCGCGCCACGGTGTACGAGGGCAGCACGAGCACGCTGCTGCCGCGGCTGGTGGCCGGCGACCTCGACGCGGCGTTCGTCAACTTCCCCGTCGACGAACCCGACCTCGACGTCGAGCCGCTGTTCGCCGAGGAACTGCTGCTCATCTGCACCGCCGGCCACCCGTGGGCCGCGCTCGAGTCGATCACGATGCAGCAGCTCGCCGAGCACCCGCTGCTGCTGCCGCCGCGCAACGCGCAGCTGCGCCGCATCATCGACCGCGCTGCGGGCTCGCAGCGTGCCGCGCTGCAGCCGCAGGTCGAGATCGACGGCGTGCGGCTCATCACGTCGCTCGCACTCGACGGCTTCGGGCCGGCGATCGTGCCCGCCACCGCGCTGCCGAAGCACTTCGCGGGCGACATCCGCCGCATCGCGATTCCACAGCTGCCGCGCCGGCTGGTGGGCTGGGCGTCGCGGAAGCGGCCGCTGCCCAACAAGGCGACGCGCGCCGCGCTCGAGGTGGCGCGCGAGGCGGTGCGCACCGCCGGGCACGACCAGCCGGGCGTCAGCGCCGACCCGCGCGCGATGCACCCGGTGCGTGCGGGCGGCGCGCCTAGTGTGCGGCCGTGAGCAGCGGACCCTCGCCGCACCTCGTCGAGCTGCAGCACGCCGTCCCCGGCGCCGCGTCGGCCTCGGTGCGCGCGCTGCCCGACGGCGGCCGCACCGTCGTGTGGGTGTCGATCGACCCTTCCGTGCACACCGGCGCGCTGTCGGCCGAGGCCTCGGGCGTCATCGCCAACGCGGCCACCATGGCGCTCGCGCAGCGGCTGCCGCTCGTGCTGCAGATGGCGTCGTCGGGCGCCGACATCCTCGGCGGCATCCCCGCGCTGCACGGCTGGGGGCAGGCCGCGCGCGCCATCGCCGACTGCTCGGGCGTCGTGCCGATGGTGACCATCGTCGACGGCCCCGCGGTGTCGGGGCCCGCGCTGCTCATCGGGCTCTCCGACTTCGTCATCATGACCGCGTCGTCGTACGCGTTCGTCAGCGGCCCGACGATGGTGGCGGAGTTCACCGGAATCGAGGTGGGCACCGACGAGCTCGGCGGCACCGACGCGCACGCGCGCCAGAGCGGCGTGGCGTCGTTCGTCGTCGGCTCGCTGGACGACGCGGTCGACGTGCTGGGGCACCTGTTGGCGTTCCTG
>JBIIHV010000038.1:0-10194 GCA_044235415.1 Ilumatobacteraceae bacterium
TCGACGCCGACAACCGACAGCCGCCGCCGCGCGACGGATCCTCGCCGTGGCCCGAGCCGCCGGTGACGGAGGCCGACGACCTCGACCGCGCCGTGCTCGCGTCGCTGCCCGACACGTGCACCGGAGAGCCGCCGTCCGGCACGTGGGCCACCAGCCGCGACGGCGCACTCGAACGGCTCGCGCACTTCGTCGGGCGCGTGCTGCCGATGTTCGGTCCGCACGAGGATGCGATGCTCTCCGGCAACTGGCACCTCGCGCACTCGATGCTGTCCCCGTACCTCAACAACGGGCTGCTCCTGCCGGGCGAGGTGCTCGATGCGGCGCACCGCGCGTTCCGCGAGGGCCGCGTGCCGCTGAACTCGGCCGAGGGCTTCATCCGCCAGGTGCTCGGCTGGCGCGAATGGGTGTGGAACCTCTACTGGTCGTACGGCCCCGACTACGCCTCGTCGAACGCGCTCGGCGCGTCGCGCCCGCTGCCGCCCGCGTTCACCGGCCGCTCGGGCACGCGCATGCGGTGCGTGGCTGCCGCCCTGCACGACGTCGACCAGCGCGGTTGGGCCCACCACATCCAGCGCCTGATGGTGCTCGGCAACCTCGCGCTCACCTCGGGAATCGACCCGCAGCAGTTCACGCGGTGGATGTGGGATTCGTTCGTCGATGCAGCCGAATGGGTGATGGTGCCGAACGTGATCGGCATGTCGCTCCACGCCGACGGCGGGCGGATGGCCACGAAGCCCTACGCGTCCGGCGGTGCGTACATCGATCGGATGAGCGACTACTGCGCGTCGTGCCCCTACGACCGCACCAAGCGGACCGGTGACGACGCCTGCCCGTTCACGACGCTCTACTGGGACTTCCTGCTGCGCCACTCCGAGCGTTTCGTGCGCAACCCGCGGATCGCGGCGCAGGTGCGCTCCGCGGAACGTCTGTCCGATGCAGCCGCCGTGCGCGCACGGGCGGCCGACGTCGGCCGAATGCTCGACGCCGGCCGCCTGTGAACGGCTGGCTGGTTCCGCCGCACCGCGGCGGAACGGTTCAGCCCTGCTGCAGCTGAACGCCTTGGGGGGCCTGGCCGTTCATTCCGCGACCGTCCATTCCGCGCCCGCGCGGTCCGCCGGGACCACGACCCTCGTGGCCACGGCCTCCGGGACCGCGACCGCCGCGCTCCGGCTTCCCGTTGTTCACCGTCTCGGTGATGTCCGCGCGGATGCGGGCCGTGGCCTGCGTCACCATCAGGTCGATCACCGCCTGGACGTCGACCCCCTGGGCCGTCGCCACCTGCTTCAGCGTCTCGCCGGCCTTGAGCCGCGCGCGCAGCGCGTCCACGTCCAGCTTCAGGAGTGCGGCCACCGCCTCGAAGTCGGCCGTGCGCCGGGCCTCGCGGGCCTCGTGCTCGGCGTCGTCCGCGGCGTCGTCCGCGGCCGACGGCCGCACGATGGTCGTGGATCCGGCGGTGCCGCCATCTCCGGTTGCAGCGTGGACGGCGGTCGTGCCCGTCGCCCCCAGTGTCACCGCCGCGGCGAGTGCCGCGACTGCGATCTTCATCTTGCCCATGTCGTGTGGTTCCTCTCGTGGTTGACGTGCTCCGGCGGGTGCCGGACGCAGGTCATGGTGCGGTGCAGGGGTGAGAGCAGGGTCAACGCAGGGTAAGAAGCGTCGAAGAACCCGGACGGTGCCGCCCGCAACCATCCGCCCGCCGCGCCACCGCCCGTACAGTTCGCGACGTGGCAGGCGAGGCGAATCTGGTGTTCATCGTCGAGGACGATCCGAGCGTGCGCACGGCCGTCGAGCGCGTGATGTCGCTGGAGGGGTACCGCACCGAGGTGTCGCCGAACGGCGGGGACGCGCTCGAGCGCATCGGCGCGTTGCGGCCCGACGTCGCGGTGGTGGACGTGATGATGCCGTTCATCGACGGACTCGAGGTCTGCCGCCGGATGCGCGCCCGCGGCGACCGCACGCCGGTGCTGCTGCTGACGGCCCGACACGAGGTCGGCGACCGCGTCGCCGGGCTCGACGCCGGTGCCGACGACTACCTCGTGAAGCCGTTCGCGGTCGACGAACTCCTCGCGCGCGTGCGCGCGCTGCTGCGGCGCCGTCCGCAGTCGCAGCCGTCCGCGACGGTCGGCGTGGCCGACCTCGTCGTCGACACCGCCCGCCGCGAGGCGCGCCGCGGCGACCGCAGGTTGGAGCTGACGAAGACCGAGTTCGACCTGCTCGCCGTGCTCGCGGAGCAGCACGGCATCGTGCTGTCGCGCGACTACCTCTACGAGCACATCTGGGGATACCACGTCGAGACGTCGTCGAAGTCGCTCGACGTCTACGTCGGCTACCTCCGCCGCAAGCTCGAGGAGGGCGGCGAGCCGCGCCTGCTGCACACCGTGCGCGGGGTGGGCTACGTGCTGCGGGAGCAGGGATGATGCGCGGCCGCCCGCTGAGCGTGCGGCTCCTGGTCGCGATGGTCGCCGTCGTGCTGGCCACCACGGTGGGCGTCGCCACCGCGATCCTCGTCACGACGTCGCGCCAGCTCGACGCCGAGGTCGACCGCGGACTCGACTCGCGCGTCGTCGCGGTGAGCGAGTCGCTCAATGCCCCCCGCGGGCGCGACCTGTTCGGGCGACGGGTTCGCAACCCGCTCGGCGAGGCTCTCATGCCGCTGCGCTTCGACACGGTCGCGCAGGTGGTCGCACCAGACGGCAGCGTGCTGCTGGGGCTCGGTGAGGTCGACCTGCCGGTGACCGACGAGGTGCTGCGCATCGCGGGCGACCCGTCGTCGCCGGTGCGGCGCTCGACGGTCGAGGCCGACGGTCGTCCCTACCGCACCATCACCGTGCCGCTGCTTCCGTCCGGCGCACTGCAGCTGGGGCGCGACGTGTCCGACATCGAGGCGGCAAAGCAGGCGATCGTCCGGTGGCTCGTCGCCATCGGCGCCGCTGCGGTGGCCGTCGCCGCGGCCGTCGCGTGGCTGGTGGCGCGCGGCCTCGCGAGCCCCATCCGCACCCTTGCCCGCACCACCGAGGACATCGCGCGCACCCGCGACTTCAATGCCTCGGTGCCCGTCCCCCCCGAGCACGAGGTCGCCCAGCTCGCCGGCGGCGTCAACACGCTGCTCGCCGCGATCCGCGAGAGCCGCGACCGCCAGACGCGGCTCGTGCAGGACGCGAGCCACGAGCTGCGCACGCCGTTGACCTCGATCCGCGCGAACGCCGACCTGCTCGCCCGCGGGGGACTCGACCCCGCGACGACCAGCGCCGCGATCGGCGACATCCGCGCAGAGGTCGAGGCGCTGAGCAGGCTGTCGTCCGAGCTCGTCGAACTCGCCACCGACGCGCGCGAGGCCGAGGATCCCGTCGACGTCGACCTCGTCGAGCTCGCCCGCGACGTGGCCGACCGAGCGCACCGGCGCAGCGGTCGCACGGTTCGCGTCGTCCCACCCCCCGGCGGCGCTGCGCGCGCCGCGCTCCGCCCGCAACAGGCCGACCGCGCGGTCGGCAACCTCGTCGACAACGCGATCAAGTTCTCGCAGGGCGACGTCGAGGTCGTCGTGCGCGAGGACGGCATCGAGGTGCGCGACCGCGGACCGGGCATCGCCGACGCCGACAAGGTGCGCGTGTTCGACCGGTTCTGGCGCGCCGATGCGAGCCGCTCCCTGCCCGGCTCGGGGCTCGGCCTCGCCATCGTCAAGCGGTTCGCCGACGACCACGACGCGACCGTCGAGGTGGGCGACAACCCCGGGGGCGGCGCGACCGTCGCGATCCGCCTCCCGTCAGCGCGCTGAGCGCACCGCCTCCTCGAGCTCCTGCTCCTCGCGCACCAACTGGCGCATCGAGGAGACGCGCGCCGCATCGAGCTCGCCGCGTTCGATCGCACCGCGCACCGCGCAGCCCGGCTCGTTGACGTGCGCACAGTCGCGGAACCTGCACCCGTCGGCGACCGCAAACACGTCGGCGAACGCGCGCTCGATGCCACCGGCGCCGAGCCACAGTGCGACCGAGCGCAGGCCCGGCGTGTCGAGCAGCCAGCCGCCGCCAGGCAGCGGCACGAGCTCGGCCGCTGTCGTGGTGTGGCGGCCGCGACCGTCCCCCGATCGGACCTCTCCGGTGCGCTGCACCTCGCCGCCGACGAGCGCGTTGACCATCGTCGACTTGCCCGCACCGCTCGCCCCGACGAGCGCGACGATTCGCCCGGCGCACGCGGCGCGCACCGCGTCCATCCCCTCGCCCGTCGCGGCGCTGGCCACCAGCACCGGCGTGCCGCAGGCCGAGTCCTCCAGCGAGCGGCGCACCTCCGCGAGCGCGGCGGGCCCGACGAGGTCGCACTTGTTCGCGACCAGCACCACGTCGGCGCCACTGTCGAGCGCGAGCGCCAGCTCGCGCTCGGTGCGGCGGGGGTTCGGCGGCAGGTCGGAGGCCTGCACCACGAACACGACGTCGATGTTGGAGGCCACCACGTCGCGCGCGGCGCGCTGGCCATCGCCCGATGCGCGGCGCACGATCGCCGTCCTTCGCGGCAGCACCGACGCGATCCGTTCACGACCCGCGTCGAGCACCACTGCGTCACCGACCGCGACGTCGGCCCCGACGTTCATGGTGCGCACTTCCTCGTCGCCGATGCGCACCGTGCTCCATCCGCGGTCGATGCGCACGATCAGGCCCTCTGCGTCGTCGTGCGCGCGCCCAGCCATGCTCCGAGCGACGCTAGCGACACCATGACGCTCCGTTTCGCCGCGTCGGTAGCCTCTCCCCGAGCGGGCCCTGCGCCCGCACACAGGAACCACCATGACCAAGTCGCTCGTCATCGTCGAGTCGCCCGCGAAGGCGAAGACCATCGGCAAGTACCTCGGCGACGGTTTCGACGTGCGCGCATCGGTGGGGCACATCGCCGACCTGCCCAGCAAGGGTCTCGCGGTCGACGTCGAGAACTCGTTCAAGCCGCACTACGAGCTCACCGAGCGCGGGAAGGACCGCATCCGCGAGCTGAAGGCGGCCCTGAAGGACGCCGACGAGCTCTATCTCGCGACCGACGAGGACCGCGAGGGAGAGGCCATCGCCGCGCACCTCGTCGAGTACCTGAACCCGCGGGTGCCCGTGAAGCGCATGGTCTTCCACGAGATCACCAAGGCCGCGATCGAGTCGGCGCTGGCCAGCCCCCGTCAGGTGAACACCACCCTCGTCGACGCCGCCGAGGCCCGCCGCATCCTCGACCGTCTGTTCGGCTACGAGCTGTCGCCGATCCTGTGGCGCAAGGTCAACCGCGGCCTCTCCGCCGGTCGCGTGCAGAGCCCGGCCATCCGACTGGTCGTCGAGCGCGAGGAGCAGCGACGGCTGCACCGGCGCACCCCCTACTGGGACCTCGAGGCCGTCACCGCCACCTCGCCGTCGTTCACCGCCGCGCTCGTCGCGGTCGACGGGCGGCGCGTCGCGACCGGCAAGGACTTCGACCTCGACGGCACCGTCAACAAGGACGTGGTCGTCGTGGGCGCCGAGCTCGCGACGAGCCTGGCCGACGGGCTCACCGGCGCGGCGCTCGCGGTGCGCAGCGTCGAGTCGCGCCCCTACCGCAAGTCGCCCAAGGCCCCGTTCATGACGAGCACCCTGCAGCAGGAGGGCGGCAACAAGCTGCGAATGTCGGCCAGCGAGGTGATGCGCGTCGCCCAGGGCCTCTACGAAGGCGGCTTCATCACCTACATGCGCACCGACGCCGTCACCCTCGGCGCGGAGGCGATGGCCGAGGTGCGAGGGCAGATCGCGTCGTCGTTCGGGGCCCAGTACCTCTCCGACCAGGAGCGCACCTACAAGTCGAAGGTGAAGAACGCGCAGGAGGCGCACGAGGCCATCCGCCCGTCGCTGCCGCTGCGCAGTCCCGACCAGCTCGCCGGCGAGCTGCACAGCAACGAGCTCGCGCTGTACCGGCTCATCTGGCAGCGCACGCTCGCCTCGCAGATGGTCGACGCCACCGGCACCACGCTCACCGTCCGGCTCGGCGCGCAGAGTGCGGGCCACGACTGCGAGTTCTCCGCCAGCGGCACGACGATCCAGTTCCCCGGCTACCAGCAGGCCTACGAGGAGACCGTCGAGGACGAGTCCGACGACGAGAACGCGGGCGACGCGCGCATGCCCGCGCTCGCGGTCGGCGACCCCGTCGCGCTGCAGGGTGTCGAGCCGAAGGGCCACGAGACGCAGCCCCCCGCCCGCTACACCGAGGCGACGCTGGTGAAGAAGCTGGAGGAGGAGGGCATCGGCCGGCCGTCGACGTACGCGTCGATCATCGGCACGATCATCAACCGCGGCTACGTGTGGAAGAAGGGCCAGGCCCTCGTGCCGTCGTGGACGTCGTTCGCCGTGGTCAAGCTGCTGACCACGTACTTCCCCTCGCTCGTCGACTACAAGTTCACCGCCAACCTCAACAACGAGCTCGACGAGATCGCCGAGGGCACGCGCAACCGCGACGCGTGGCTCGCCGCCTTCTACTTCGGCGGCGACGGCCGGGAGGGCCTGAAGCCGCTCGTCGAGCACAACCGCGAGATCATCGACGCCGCCCTGCTGAACAGCTTCCCGCTCGGCGACCACCCGGAGACGGGCGAGCCCGTCATCGTCCGGCCCGGCAAGTACGGCCCGTACGTCCGAAGCGGCGAGCAGACCGCGGGCGTGCCCGAGTCGATGGCCCCCGACGAGCTCACGCTCGACGTCGCCGTGGCGCTGCTCGCCGCGCCGAAGATGGACGACCCCATCGGCGAGTGGAACGGCCACCCCGTGTTCGTGAAGACCGGCCGCTACGGCCCCTACGTCCAGTGGGGCACGATGGACGAGCCGCCGGCGGGCATGGAGAAGCCGCGCATGGAGTCGCTGTTGTCGACGATGTCCGTCGAGACCGTCACCTTCGACGACGCGCTCAAGCTGCTGTCGCTGCCGCGCCAGGTTGGGGTCGACCCGGCCGACGGCGAGCCGATCCTCGTGCGCAACGGCCGCTACGGCCCGTACGTGCAGAGGGGCGACGAGAGCAGGTCGCTCGACGGCGAGGAGCAGTTGTTCACCCTGACGCTCGAGGAGGCGCTGGCCAAGCTGGCCCAGCCGCGCACCTATGGGCGGCGCGGGCCCGCGAAGCCGCCGCTGAAGGAGTTCGGAGCCGACCCCGTGAGCGGCAAGCCCGTGGTGGCCAAGGACGGCAAGTTCGGCACGTACGTCACGGACGGCGAGACGAACGCCAGCCTCACGCGTGGCGACCGGCTCGAGTTCATGACGGCCGAGCGCGCCTTCGAACTGCTCGCAATCCGGCGCGAGGCCGAGCCGAGCACGAAGAAGAAGGCGGGTGCGCGCAAGGCCGCAGCACCGAAGGCCGCGAAGAAAGCGGCGGCGAAGAAGGCGCCTGTAAAGAAGGCTGCGGGGAAGAAGCGCGCCGCGAAGAAGGCCGCATCTCCGCGCACGCAGGCCACGGCGGCCGCCGCCGGCGACGAGCCGGACGGCGACGAGCCGGACGGCGACTAACCGGACGGCGACTCAACGACCGGCCCGTCAGGGACGGCCGAGGAGCACGTCCGACTCGACCCTGCGGAAGATCGTCCCTCGCAGGTCGGCCCCCGCGAGGTCGACCTCCATCAGGTTCGACTCGCGGACGAGTGCGCCGCGCAGGTCGGCGCCGGCGAAGGACGTGCCGCGCAGGTCGACGTTGAGCAGCTGCGATCCGCTGACGTCGGCACCGGCCAGGTCGCCCAGCAACACGTATCCGCCCTGCACGAGCACATCGGATGCACCGCCCCCCACGCGCACGAACCGGCACAGCACCTTCGGCGGGTCGTACTCGCACGCAGGCGGCGCGATCGAGAACTCCAACGTCGCGGCACCCAGCGACGCCGCTTGCTCCAGCGGAAAGGCCGCATCGACGTCGGCGACGACCGCGGAGTCCTCACCGCAGCACCGGTACTGCAGCTGCGCCGACGTCCATGCGCCGCCCGCGCGCAGGCTCGTCGACCCGTCCGACACGACCACCTCGGCGACCGGCACCGGCGCCATCGCCAGCACCTCGAAGAACAGCGCCGCCGACACCGCCTGACGGCCGCCGTCCGACGTCGAGATCGTCACCGACGACACGGGCCCCACCTCGATGCGCCGCACGGCCGCCCCGTCCGCCTCGGTGACGGCCCGCGGCGCACCCGTGAACTCGATGCGCACGGTGCGCGGCGCGAGGTCCTCGACGAACGTCGGGCGCAGGTCCAGCCGCGCCGGAGGATCGAAGCGAACCTGCAGCACCAGCACGCCGAGGACGAGCGCCGCGAGGACGGCGATCCGCGCCGTGCGCCGGTCAGGCCGCACCGCGCACCTCCGTCGCCTGCGGCGGTTGGTCGTCCAGCCCCTGCCGCAACAGCACCACGAACGCCGCCGACCCCGCGGCCCACACCGTCATGGGGGCAACCCCGATGTTCCACCACCACAGCACGTAGTCGTTCAGGTTCCACGTCGAGATGCCGAGGTTGTTGCCGGTGGCCATCGAGCGCAGCGCAATGTGCAGCGCGCTCGCGTGGCTGAGGCCCGTGAGCACGACGAACGCACGGCGCGCGGTTGCCGGCAGCTCCACCAGCCGCGACGACCCGGGCGCCGAGACCAGCAGCAGGCCGATCGCCGCGACGGCGAACGGCGCGAGGTAGCGGGGAACGATGAACCCGGGAAGCGTCAATCCATCGCGCACGCCGGCGAGCACGGGATAGGCGACCATCGCCGTCGCCACGGATGCCGCGACCAGCACCGCGGTCCGCGTCGCACGTCCGTGCACGGCGTAGGCGAGGCCGCCGAGCGCGAAGACGACGAGGTACATGCTGGGACCGCGCGGGTCGCCGTCGCCCGCGGTGTAGTGCAGTCCCGACAGCGACTCGGCCACGAACGGCGCGACGTGGTGGAGGTTGTGGAAGAGCAATTCGGCCGCCGGGAAGTCGTACTTGGCGTACAGCCCGTACTCGCCCTGCAGGAAGCGGATGTAGTAGTCGAACACGTTGGGCGCCAGCACGTACTGCAGCAGCAGGCCCGACACGAGCGCGAGCCCTGCCGTGACAGCGACGACCCATCGGAAGGGCACGCCGCGGCGGTCCGTGATGATGACGAAGCAGGCGGCCGCCTCGATGGCGAGCAGGATGAGACCGTCGCTGCGCGACACCACCACCATCAGCACCGACAGCACGGCAAGCGCCGCGGCGGTGCGGAAGCGGACGTCTCGCCAGTCGCCCCGCTCGTCGGCCGCCAGCACGAACACCCAGAACCCGACGAGCCCTGCGATCGTCCACGCCTGGTTCGTCATCGCGACGACGAGCCAGAGGATCGCCGGCGACGCGACGCCGAGCGCAAGGAACAGCGCGCGTCGCAGCCGTGCGCCCGCCACCCACCACGCCGCCAGCACCACCGCGGCGAACAGGGCGACGTTGAACAGGCGCATCGCCAGGATCGACGCGCGCGGGTTGTCGCCGACGAAGACCGAGTTGAGCGTGTAGTACGCCGAGACGTGCAGTCCCTGCCAGTTCACCTGGTCGGTCTCCACGAGTTCGCGGCCGCACTCGTCGAGCGGGGCGCCCGGCTGGCAGGTACCGAGGATGTAGCGCGGCACCGTGCGGGTCTCGGGCTTCGAGCCCTGTTCGCAGCGCCCCTCCTGCAGGCCGTTCGCACACCAGGTACTCGCCTGGTGGAACGGGGCATCGGGGCCCGTACCGAGCGGGATGGTGAGGAACCACGAGCACGCGACGACCAGCAGCGACCCGAGGATCATGGCGCCGGGCTTCGCGCTCCGCACACGGTCGCCGAGCCCCACCACGTCGCGATGCTAGGTCGCACCGTCTCGCACGCCCCGCACGTCGACCGTCAGCCAGCGAGACCCACCGGAAGGCCCCTCGTCGCCCACCGGTACACTCGTCCCGCTTCTGTGATTCCCATTGCCCAGCCACTCATCGGCGACGACGAAGTCGACGCGGTCCAGCGGGTCCTCCGTTCCGGCGGCCTCGCGCAGGGACCGGAGGTCGCCGCGTTCGAGTCCGAGTTCGCCCCCCACGTCGGTGGCGTGCATTGCATCGCGGTCAACTCGGGTACGTCGGCACTGCACGTGTCGCTGCTGGCCGCGGGCATCGGCCCCGGCGACGAGGTGATCGTGCCGTCCTTCTCCTTCGCCGCCACCGCCAACTCGGTGGCGCTCACCGGCGCGGTGCCGGTGTTCGCCGACATC
>JBIIHV010000236.1:0-2641 GCA_044235415.1 Ilumatobacteraceae bacterium
TCGCACCCATGCCCGTGGGCACGGTGCGGGCGAGGTCGCGCATGGACATCGGCTCAGGTTCGGCGACCTCGGGTGCCTCGGCCTGTGCGGATGCGGCGACGGGGACGACGGCGAGTGAGATGACGACGGCTGCGATGGCGTAGCTCGAGGGCGAGGTCGGGTCGAGCCCGAAGATGAGCAGTTGTCCGGCGCCGAACGCACCGACGACGATCGCGGAGTAGACGGCGAGCAGCCGGCCGCGGAACTCGTTGGTGGCGAGGCCGTTCAGCCACGACTCCGCGACGACGTAGAGGCCCGCGTAGCAGAACCCCGTCATCAGGCGGAACGCCATCCACCACGGAGGCGCGTCGGTGAGGCCGATCATGAGCACGGCGGCACAGAGCACCGCGGCGAGCGCGGCATATGCGCGGACGTGGCCGACGCGCGCAACGGCGCGCACCGTGTAGGCGGAGCCGAGCAGGAATCCGGCGTAGTACGCCGTGGTGATCGCGCCGGAGAGGATGGTCGCGGCACCGGCGAGCTCAGTCCGCACGCCGAGCAGCGTGGTGTACATGCCAGCCGCACCGAGCAGGAGCGCGAGACCGAGCAGCAGGCCCCACGTCGCGCCTGCGATGGTCCGGCGCGTCGACGTCGACTGGTTCACTGCCCCAGTCAAGCAGCCTCGCGCGGTGCGGACGCGGCGCAGGGCCGGCGTCCGCACCGCGGAGAAGCGGGAACTAGAAGACGCTCTTCGTCAGGCTGAAGGCGAGCTTCGCACCCTCCGCGGCCGTCGCGTAGGTCGCGAAGACGAACAGGAGGCCGCCGGCCATGCTGAGGTTCTTCAGGAAGGCGATCATCTCCATCTGCTTCGCCTGCGGGTCGGTCTCGCCCCAGAAGGCGTGCATCTTCAGCGCCATCACGATGGACAGCGCCGCGAGCACGACGGCGCCGAGGTCGGCCCACGCGCCGAGGATGACGGACAGGCCGCCGAGGACGAGCAGGACGCCCGAGACGAGGACCGAGGCCTTCGCGGCTGGGACCTTCTTGAACTGCGCGTATCCGGTCATCGCGCCGAGCTTGGTGAGGTGGTTGATGCCGGACAGCAGGAACATGGCGGCGAGGAGGATCCTCCCGACCAGGGTGACGACGTCCATGTGGACTCCTTCATGGTTGGCCGCCGCGGGTGCGGCGGATATGGGCCGCGGCGGCAGGGCCGTCGTGGGCGCCCGTGTGGGTGCGGCGGCACCGTAGCACCCTGATAGTTGACTGCGCAACTATTTCCCCGTCGCACCTAGACTCGGAGCGTGGCAGCTCCGAGGTGGCTCGACGACGCAGAGATGTCCGCATGGCGCTCGTTCATCACGACCACGAGCGACCTCGTCCGTGCGATCGAGCGCGACCTCGATCCCTTCGGCCTCGGATTCGGCGACTACCAGCTGCTCGTGGTGCTCTCCGAGTCGCCCGGCCGGCGGATGAAGATGTGCGACCTTGCCGACGTCCTGCGCCTGTCGCGCGGCGGGTTGACGCGGCGCATGGCGGGCGTGCTCGGCGCGGGACTCGTCGAGCGGATCCCCGACGAGGAGGACGGTCGCGCCGCGTGGGCGCGCCTGACGCCCGACGGGCTCGCCTTGCTGCGGCGGGCGGCGCCGGTACACGTCCGCAGCGTGCGTGCGCGGATGATCGACCTCCTCACGCCGGCCGAGATCCGCGCGCTCGGTTCGGCGTTCGCCAAGGTGGCGCGTCGGCTCGACGACGAGCAGCGGGGCGAGGTGGCGTGAGCGAGGACCGGGTCGTCGATCTGGGTGCGGCGCGCAGGCGCAGCCCCCGCCGCTCGCCCGACTTCGACGCCGTCGTCGGCGTGGCGTGCGAGCTGCTGCTCGCCCACGGCGAAGGGGGATTCCGCATCGACGAACTGCTCGAGCGGACGAGTATCTCGAAGAGCTCGCTCTACCTCCACTTCGGCGACCGCGACGGCATCATCGCCAAGGCGTGCATCGAGATCTTCGCCCGCCAGGTCACCCGCAACATCGATGCGATCATCGCGCTGATGGAACGGTGCACGACGCGGGACGAGCTCCTGAATTCGATTGAGCTGATGATCGACGCCGTGATCCGCCAGGACGACGAGGTGCGGTGGAACCGCGTCATGGTGATGGCCGCGGCACGCCACCGGCCGGCGCTGTGGGAGGAGCTCGGCAAGGTGCAGGCTGCGATGAACCTCGCGATCGCGGAGCAGATCGAGGATCTGCGGAGACGTGGGCTCATGGCCTCGACCTCCGATGCCCGGGAGCTCGCGCTGTTCGTCCAATTCGCGACGTTCGGACGGATCTTCCGTGACCTCGACCCGTCGATGGGGAACGAGGGTCTCGAGAGCTGGCGGTCGATGATGGTCGCGATGCACCGGCACTTCGTGCTCGGCGACGGCTGAGCGCCCGGCCGCTCGGGTGCCCCTGCCCGGGAAGCGGCAGTGCGGCGAGCGCGGCGCTTGGACGTGCGCCCCGGAACGTGGGATTCCGCGGCACGGCTAGGGTTGCGCCCGTCATATATCAGCGGCCTATCACGGGGGAACCATGGCGCTTGCAGAGCGGTTGAGCAGGCTGGGCACGGAGACGGCGTTTGCGGTCTCCTTGGCGGCGGCGGAGTGGGGCGCCAAGGGGCACAC
>JBIIHV010000215.1:0-3042 GCA_044235415.1 Ilumatobacteraceae bacterium
ACAAACCCGCATCACGAAGTACGCCGGCCAGGAATGCGGCGCGGTCGGCGATCGCCTCCTGGGCGCGCCCGTCCGCGTGCAGCGCGGTGCCCATGGCCGTATAGAAGCGGTCGACCGCGGCGTTGCCCTCTGCTGCCCGCGCGGCGCTGGCGACGCGCAGCGAGCCGTGGCCGAAGCGCTGGGCCTCGACGAAGAACGGCGGGATGCCCTCGTTGCCCTCGTTGAGCAGCTTCAGCGAGATGAACTTCCAGGACACCTCGTAGTCGCGCTGCGATCGCACCTCGTCGACCCAACGGGACGTGATCCACGCCCACGGGCAGACCGGATCGAAGAAGAACTCGAGGTCCGCCACGTGCGCCTAGTCCCGCTCGATTTCCTTGAGGTCGTAGGTCTCGATGAGGTCGCCCTGCTTGAGGTCCTGGAAGTCGGACAGACCGATGCCGCACTCGAACCCCTCGCGCACCTCGCGGACGTCGTCCTTGAAGCGGCGCAGCGACGAAATGGAGCCCTTCCAGATGATCGTGCCGTCGCGGAGGAAGCGGACCTTCGAGCCGCGGGTGATGACGCCAGAGCGGATGAAGCAGCCGGCGATGGCACCCACCTTGGGGGCACGGAAGATCTCGCGCACCTCGGCCTCGCCGGTCACGACCTCCTCGAACTCCGGGGCGAGCATGCCCTTCATCGCCTTCTCGATGTCCTCGATCAGCTTGTAGATGATCTCGTACGTGCGGATCTCGACGCCCTCGGCCTCCGCCGCGTCGCGCACCTTGCGGTCCGGTCGCACGTTGAATCCGATGATCGTGGCGTTCGTCGCCGCGGCGAGCGCGATGTCGTTCTCGGTGATGGCGCCGACCGCGCGGTGCACGAACGCCGCCTTCACGTCGTCGCGCTCGAGCTTGCGGAGGCTCTCGGTCACCGCCTCCAGCGACCCGTGCACGTCGGCCTTGACGACGACGTTGAGCATCGCCACCTCGCCCGTCTGGATCTGGCTGAAGATGTCCTCGAGGCGCACGCCGCGCTGCACGCGCGCGTCGCCGCGCTGGGAGAGCGTCTTGTAGCGGTGCGCACGGGCCTCGGCCACGGTGCGTGCCGTCTTGTCGTCCGGCGCCACGCGGAACTCGTCGCCCGCCGACGGCACGGCGCTGAGTCCCAGCACCTGCACCGGCACGGACGGGCCGGCCTCCTTGATCTGCTCGCCGCGGTCGTTCAGCAGCGCACGCACGCGCCCCCAGGCCGCGCCGGCCACCATCGGGTCGCCGACCTTGAGCGTGCCCTTGTCGACGAGGATCGTCGCCACCGGGCCGCGGCCGACGTCGAGCTGCGCCTCGAGCACGATGCCCTTCGCGCGGCCCGTCGGGTTGGCGTCGAGCTCCTCGAGCTCGGCCACCACCGTCAACTGGTCGAGCAGGTCGTCGACGCCGAGGCCGCTCTGTGCCGACATCTCGACGACGATCGTGTCGCCGCCCCACGCCTCGGGGGTCAGCTCCTGCTCGGCGAGCTGCGACAGCACGCGCGGCACGTCGGCGTTGTCCTTGTCGATCTTGTTCACTGCGACGACGATCGGCACCTCGGCCGCGCGGGCGTGGCTGATGGCCTCGACCGTCTGGGGCATGACGCCGTCGTCGGCCGCCACCATGAGCACGACGATGTCCGTCACCTGCGCGCCGCGGGCGCGCATCTTCGTGAACGCCGCGTGGCCCGGGGTGTCGATGAAGGTGACCTTCTTGCCGTCACGGTCGACCTGGTAGGCGCCGATGTGCTGCGTGATGCCGCCGGCCTCGCCGGACACCACGTTCGCCGACCGGATGCGGTCGAGCAGCGTCGTCTTGCCGTGGTCGACGTGGCCCATGACGGTGATGACCGGCGGGCGCGGCGCCAGCAGCGACTCGTCGTTGTCGTCGGAGTCGTCGAAGAGGGCCTGCAGCTCCATCTCCTCCTGCTGGCCCGGATCGACCAGCAGCATGTCGGCGCCGACCTCGAGGGCGAAGAGCTCCATCTGCTCGTCGGCGAGGGACATCGTCGCCGTCACCATCTCGCCCTGCTCCATGAGGAACCGCACGACGTCGGCCGCCGTGCGGTTCAGCTTCGGCGCGAACTCCTGCGCCGACGAGCCGCGTTCGACGATGATCGTGCCCTCGGGGACGGGGGCCGAGCTCGCGGTGTACGACGTCGGCGACTGCGGCTGCATCGCGTCGAAATCGGCCCTCCTGCGGGCGCGCGACTTCTTCTTCGGCGAACGGCGCTGTCCGCCGGGACCACGACCACCACCGGGACGGCCACCGGGACCACCGGGGCCACGCCCCGGACCGCCTGGGCCCCCACCGGGGCGGGGGGCGCCGAATCCACCCGGACGCGGGCCGAACCCGCCGGGACGCGGACCACCAGGGCCACCAGGACGCGGGCCGAACCCGCCGGGACGCGGACCACCAGGGCCACCAGGACGCGGGCCATACCCGCCGGGACGCGGACCACCGGGGCCGGGGCCACGACCGGGACCACCCGGACGCGGCGGAGGGGCACCCGCGGGACGACGGACGCCCGGCGGCGGAGGAATCGGACGGCCGCTCGGCGACATCGTCGGACGCTGCATGCCGGGGGGCGGCGGAATCGGACGGCCACTCGGGCCCGTCGGAGGGGCCGGACGCGTCGCCGGCGGCGCTGTGGCTCCGGCCGGCGGGGTCGTTTCGGTGGGCGGAGTTGCCCCTGCCGGAGCCGCGTGCGGCGTGGGAGCAGAGGAGGTGGACGGCGACGTTGGCGCTCCCGGTACACCGGCTCCCGCAGGCGCAACGGGTGCAGGAGCGGTCGGAGCGGATGCAGCGGGAGGTGCGGGCGCAACGGGCGGACGCGGCGACGCTGACGGCGGCGTTCCTGACGGCGCGGCTGGCGAACGCGTCGGCGCTGCCGGCGCGCTGCTCACCACGGGGCGGGCCGACGAGATGCGCGCGGCCGCGAGCTTCGGCTGGTCGCCTTCTCCACTCGCCTGCTCGGACGACCCGATCGACGGCTCGGTCGGCGCGGCGGATGACTCGTCAGTCGCCGTCG
>JBIIHV010000216.1:0-3034 GCA_044235415.1 Ilumatobacteraceae bacterium
TCGGTGATGGACCAGGCGGGCGTGCCGAACCTGCTCGCCACGAACGACGGCGCGCTGTACGCCTACTACCAGGACTGGGCCAACGGCAACGTGATGGGCGTGGCGGTCACGCGCAACGGCGCGCGCTCCAACTACCTCGTGAAGATCGACGGCATCGACGCGACCTCGATGCCGCAGGGCGTCGACCCGTCCGCGGTGCAACTGGCCGATGGCCGCATCCGCCTTTACTGGATGATGGCCCGTGGTGCACCGGGCACGAGCCGCATCTACTCGGCAACGTCGTCCCTCGGTGCCGGCAACGGCATCGTGTTCACCTACGACGGGGGCACGGCCTTCGACCCCGGCACGATGCTCTTCGACCCCACGGTCGTGCGCACGGGAACCGGGTGGTCGATGTGGGTCGACCGAGGCGGCACTGCGCAACACGCCACGTCGACCGACGGGCTCCGCTTCACCCCCGCCGACAACACGGTCTTCCCGAACCCTGCGACGTTCCCGTGGGGGGCAGTCGTCCTCCCCGATGGCCGGATCCGCGTCGTGGCGTCCATCCGCGGTCCCGGCGGCGCCGACGGCCTGCTCTTCGAGAGCACGGACGGCGGCCGGAGCTACGTCCAGATCGGCAGCGGGCTCGTGCCGCCCGGCGCGCCCGGCGACACCGGCATCTCCTACCTCAACGGGACGTGGTGGCTGCTGAACAGCGAGCGGATGTAGCCGTGGCCGGCACACCGCTCCTTCCCGACGGACTGGTCGTCGTCGTGAAGCGCGACTGCGCCACGTGCAGGCTGGTCGAGCCCCTGCTGCCAGAACTCACCGGTGCGATCGACGACGGCCACGCCCTCACCGTCTACGTGCAGGACGATCCGGCGTTCCCCGCGACGGTGGCTGCCATCCACGACGCCGACCTCGCAGTGTCGTGGCACCACGAGATCGAGACGGTGCCGACGCTCATCCGAATTCGAGACGGACGCGAGGTCGAGCGCACGTTCGGCTGGTCGGCCGCCGACTGGCGCCGCATCACCGGCATCGAGTCGCTCGGCTCCGGCCTCCCCGCCACGCGTCCGGGGTGCGGGTCGATGAGCGTCGACCCCGACCGCGTCGATGCGCTGCGCGCCCGCTTCACCGGTTCGTCCGTGCGTTCACGCACCGTGGCGATCGCCTCCGGCGAGGACGAGCACGAGGCGATGTTCGCGCGCGGCTGGACCGACGGCCTGCCCGTCGTGCCGCCGACGCGCGAGCGCGTGCTGCGCATGCTGACGGGCACCGTTCGCGCACCGTCCGACGTCGTGGCCATCGCACCGCCCGACCTCGTCGAGCTGACCGTCGAGAAGGTCGCGATCAACGCGGTGATGGCCGGTTGCCTGCCGGAGCACCTGCCGTGGGTGATCGCGGCGCTCGAGGCCGCGTGCACCGACGCGTTCAACATGCACGGCGTGCTGGCGACCACGATGCCCGTGGGTCCGGTGATCGTGTGCAACGGGCCCGGCACGCGAGCCGTCGGCATGAACAGCGGCATCAACGCGCTGGGGCAGGGCAACCGCGCCAACAGCAGCATCGGCCGCGCGGTGCAGCTCACGATCCGCAACGTCGGAGGCGGCCGCCCCGGCGAGGTCGATCGCGCGACGCACGGCAACCCGGGAAAGCTGTCGTTCTGCTTCGCCGAGGACGAGGCCGGTTCGCCGTTCGAGCCGCTGTCCGTCGCACGAGGCGTGCCCACGGGCCGCGACGCCGTCACCGTGTTCGCCGGCGAGGGTCCGCGCTGCGTCGTCGACCAGCTGGCGCGCACGCCCGAGGATCTCGCCGCCACCTACGCCGCGTGCCTTCGCACGGTTCACCACCCCAAGCTCATCATCGGCTTCGACGCCATGCTCGTCGTGAGCCCCGACCACGGGCGGCTCTTCGCCGACGCCGGATGGGACCGCGCCCGGCTGATCGCCGAGCTGAACGCGCGCCTCGCGCTGCCGGGAAGCGAACTCATCCGCGGAGCCAACGGCATGGCCGAGGGCATCCCCGAGGGCTTCAAGGATCTTCCGTCCCTGCCGAAGTTCCGCGACGGCGGGCTGCTCGTGGCGTTCGCAGGCGGCGGCGCCGGATTGTTCTCGACGATCGTCGCCGGCTGGGCGAACGGCAACCTCGGCAGCGACCCTGTGACGCGCGAGGTCCGCCCGTAACAGGGCGATGTAGGTTGGCGCCGATGGAGCTGCTCGACCCCACGAACGAGGCGCGGCCCGCCACGAGGCCCCTGCGCGAGCGGCCCGCGTCGCTCAGCGGGCTCACCGTCGGGCTGCTCGACATCTCGAAGCCCCGCGGCGACGTCTTCCTCGGGAGGATCGCGCAGCTGCTGGAGCAGCACGGTGCGCGCGTTGAGCGCTACTCGAAGCCAACCTTCTCAAAGCCGGCGCCGGTCGACCTTCGGCACGAGATCGCCACGACGTGCAACGTGGTCATCGAGGCGCTCGCCGATTGAGGCAGCTGCACGACGTGCAGTGTGCACGACATCGCAGATCTGGAGATGAGGGGACTGCCGGGGGTGTTCGTCGCCTCCGCGGAGTTCGTCACGGCGGCTGACGCCCAGGCGCGGTCGCTCGGCGCTCCCGACCTGAAGCGGGTGTTCACCGAGCACCCGATCCAGGACCGCACCGACGCGGAGATGCTCGACATCGCCGACCGCGCGTTCCCCGAGATCCTCGCCGCCATCACCGCGGCGTAGCCAACCGCTTTCGGCCCGGCGCTCCACGCGCGCCCCCGACCGGGTGCGCACCCCTTCAGTACCATCCGCGGCATCCGGACACCCACCGGAAGCGAGGAGCGCCGCATGTTCAGGTGGATTCGAGGACGTCGCCGCCGACCAGAACCGCGCGTCGAAGTGGAAGCTCCGACTCCGGCCCCCACTCCCGCACCACCGCCTCTCAGAGATCGCCTCCAGCCGCGCGTGCCCCCACCTTCGCCGCACACGCCGTACGCCACGTACCGACCCGGGCTGGTCGCAGCCCCCGAGACGAACGGTGCGGAGCCGGTCGTCGACGTGTCGCCCGAC
>JBIIHV010000217.1:0-3028 GCA_044235415.1 Ilumatobacteraceae bacterium
GGCGCGGCTGGCGAACGCGTCGGCGCTGCCGGCGCGCTGCTCACCACGGGGCGGGCCGACGAGATGCGCGCGGCCGCGAGCTTCGGCTGGTCGCCTTCTCCACTCGCCTGCTCGGACGACCCGATCAACGGCTCGGTCGGCGCGGCGGATGCCTCGTCAGTCGCCGTCGAGGCGTCCTTCGCCGGGGCCGCCTTCTTGGCTGCGGGCTTCTTGGCTGCGGGCTTGTCCTCGCCGTCCTCGCCGGTCTTCCTCGCCGCGGCCTTCTTGCGCGCCGGCTTCGACTCGTCCTCCGGCTGCTGCTCGCGGATCAGACCCTCGCGCTCGGCGCGGGCGCGCACGCGGTCGGCCTGCGCCTCGATGATCGACGACGAGATGCCCTTGACCGGAATGAGCAGCTTGCCGCACAGGTCGATCAGCTCCTGGTTGGTCATGCCGAGCTCCTTGGCGAGCTCGTGGACGCGATAGGCCTTGGGCAAGCGCTACTCCCCGTCCTGGGCGGCGGGCTGGTTCTCGGCGACCCACTGTTCCTTGCTCATGACGCTGCCGTCGGCGGCGTGCCACTCCATCTTGCCGGTCTCGGTGTTCTCGACCCACTTGCCCTCGGCGTACTGCTGCACCTCGTCCTGCGACTCGAACGCGCCGGCCTCGTCGGCCGCCTGCGACTCGCTCTTGATCGAGATGTGCACGCCGGTGAGGCGCGCGGCGAGGTTGGCGTTCATGCCGTTGCGGCCGATGGCGAGCGACAGCTGGAACTCGGGCACGATCACGTCGGCGTGCGTGCCGTCCTCGCTGACGCGCACGTCGGTCACCTTCGCCGGCGACATCGCCTTGGTGATGAACTCGCGCAGGTCCTCGGTGTACGGGATGATGTCGATCTTCTCGCCGCGCAGCTCGGTGACCACCTGGCGCACGCGCGCACCGCTGATGCCCACGCACGCACCGACGGGGTCGACGTTGTGGTCGTTCGACCAGACCGCGACCTTGGTGCGCTGGCCGGGTTCGCGCGCGCACGACTTGATCTCGACGATGCCGTCGTAGATCTCGGGAACCTCGAGCTCGAAGAGGCGCTTGATGAGGCCCGGGTGCGTGCGGCTGACGACGATCTGCGGGCCCTTCGGGGTGCGGCGCACCTCGACGATGTAGGCCTTCAGGCGCGTGCCGGGCTCGCGGCCCTCGCCCGGGACCTGCTCGGCCCACGGCAGCAGCGCCTCGACGCGGCCGAGGTCGAGCAGCACATAGCGGCCCTCCGACTTCTGCACGATGCCGGTGACGATGTCGCCCTCGCGGTTCGCGTACTCCTCGAACTTGCGGTCGCGCTCGACCTCGCGGATGCGCTGGCTCATCACCTGGCGGAACGTGGTGGCGGCGATGCGGCCGAGCTCTTCCTTCTTCGGCGTGTCGTCGCGCTCGTTGATCCAGTTGCCGTCGTCGTCGACGTCGTAGGCCGTGAACGTGATGTCCATGGTCTCGGGGTTGAGGCCGACGATGACCTCCTCCGCCGCGCCCTGGCGCTTCTTGTACGCGGTCGCCAGCGCCTCGACCAGCACCTGCAGCAGCGAATCAACCGAGATGCCCCGGTCGCTCGCCAGCATGCGGATGGCCTCGGCCATGTCCAGGTTGCTCATGGACGCCCCACCTCCCTCGTCACGTGGAGCCGGCTCATCGTGCGGCCCCCGGTCCCCACTCGAACACCTTGCGCGCGCGCTCGATCGACGAGTACGCGAACTCGCGGTCGCCCGACTCGGTGCGCACGACGATGCCGCCGTCGCCCACCGATGCGAGGACCCCCGTGAAGCGGCGCGAGCCGTCGACGGCCTCGCGGACCTTCACCGACACCGTGGCGCCGACCGCGGCCAGATAGTGGCGGGGCAGGCGCAGCGCGCGCTCGAGCCCCGGGCTCGTCACCTCGAGCGTGTAGCGACCCGGCACCGGGTCGGACTCGTCGAGCTCGCGCGACACGAGGCGGGTGGCCAGCGCGATGTCGTCGAGGCTGACCGCACCGTCGCGACCCTCCAGCACCACCCGCAGGGTGCCGCCGGCGTACTCGAGGTCGTAGAGAACGAGGCCCAGGTCGTCGACGATCGGCTGGACGAGCACAAGGACGCGGTCGACCACGGGGTTCTGCCCCGTCAGATCGCTCGCCACGTCCGTGCCTCCCTTCGCCGTCCCGACCGCCATGCCGCCCATTCTCCCGTTGTCTGCCCGAATCGACCCCATAACGAACAAGAGACGTGGGTCGAAACCCACGCCTCCGGTCGTACGAACTCCACAGGGCTCATTCATCATACCCCTTGCGAACTAAGGTTCGCACGTGGTCTCTCGGATGTCGCGGGTGTTCGTCCGCACGTTGCGAGAGAATCCGACCGACGCCGAGGTGCCCAGCCACCGGCTGCTGGTGCGGGCGGGGTACGTCCGCCGGGCGGCCCCCGGCACCTACACGTGGCTGCCCCTCGGCTGGCGGGTCTACCAGCGGGTGGCCACCGTCATCCGGGAGGAAATGGACGCCATCGGCGCCCAGGAGGTGCACTTCCCCGCGCTACTGCCCCGGGAGCCCTATGAGGCGACCGGCCGCTGGACCGACTACGGGGACACCCTGTTCCGGCTGCAGGACCGCCGCGGGGCCGACTACCTGCTCGGACCGACCCACGAGGAGATGTTCACCCTGCTGGTGAAGGACCTGTCGAGCAGCTACCGCGACCTGCCGGTCTGGCTCTACCAGATCCAGGACAAATATCGCGACGAGGCGCGGCCCCGCGGGGGTTTGCTGAGGGGCCGTGAGTTCTCGATGAAGGATTCGTACTCGTTCGACCTTGACGACGACGGGCTGCGCGCCAGCTACGCCGCGCACCGCGCCGCATACGTGCGGATCTTCGAGCGCCTCGGGCTGCCGTTCGCGATCGTGTCGGCGGTGTCCGGCGCCATGGGCGGCTCGGCGTCCGAGGAGTTCCTCTTTCCGTGCGACGCGGGCGAGGACACCTACGTCCAGTGCACGGCCTGCGACTATGCGGCGAACACCGAGGCCGTGCGC
>JBIIHV010000218.1:0-3012 GCA_044235415.1 Ilumatobacteraceae bacterium
CTCCCAGCAGCACCGTTCAGGCCCTGCACCTCGTCGTTCCCTGCAGCGTCGCTCACGTCATCCCTCATAGTCGTCGATCGTGCCCACGGGATCGAAACCCCGGTCGTCGCCGCCAGTCCACGTCACATGGATGTCGCCGAATCGATCCGCCTGCTCGAGACTGACGCGTCCCTGCTTGTACAGCTCGAGGATCGCGAGGAACCGCACGACAACCTCGAGGCGCTCGACGATCGCCTCCGTGAGCGCACGGAAGGTGGTCGCCCCGAGCGCAGGGAGGACCTCGAGCATCTCGATGACTGCGTCGGTGACATTGGCCCGCACGGCAGTGACGTGCGAGAGGTCGATCGCCACGGGTGCCTTCGGGCGCGACGCACGGAGGAACGCCCGTCGCAGTCTCTCCGGGGTCACGCCATCGAGCATGTCGGGCATCAACCCCGCGAACCGCTCGTCGGGACCGCTGCGCCGCGGGAACGACAGGGACGCCCGGTCCATCAGGTCGTCGAAGACACCCGCGACATCCTTGAAGGTCTTGCAGTCGAGCAGGCGCGCGATCAGCAGGTCGCGCTCCTCCCACACCGCGAGCTCCTCGTCGAGGTCGAGCGCCTCGCGGGACGGCACGAGCCGACGCGTCTTGAGGTCGACCAGCGTGGCCGCAATGAGCAGGAATTCCGTTGCGACGTCGAGGTCCAGCCGCTGCATGCGCTCGATCTCTGCCAGATAGGCCGTGACGATCGACGCAAGGGACACCTCGTGGATGTCGACTTCCTGGCGCATGATGAGGTGCAGGAGCAGGTCGAACGGGCCGTCGAACACCGGCGTCGAGACGTCGTACGGCACGCCGTCAGGGTAGTTCGGTGGGTGGCGCGACGCTCGGTAGCGTGTCTCCGTGGTCCGGGTCCTCTCCTGCATCCAGCCGAGCGGGGACGTCCACCTCGGCAACTACCTCGGGGCCCTCCGCAATTGGGTCGACGGGCAGCACCGTGCCGAGGTGTTCCACGGCATCGTGGACCTGCACGCGCTGACGGCGACCGACCGTCCGGGGGTGCTCGGGGACCACACGCTGCGGCTCGCGGCGGTGCTCTTCGCGGTGGGTCTCGACCCGGACGTCGCAACCGTCTTCGTCCAATCCCACGTCCCGGAGCACGCACAGCTCGGATGGGTCATGGAGTGCACCGTCAGCTTCGGCGAGCTCAGCCGGATGACGCAATTCAAGGACAAGTCCGAGCGCCGCGACTTCGTGTCGGCGGGATTGTTCACCTACCCCGCGCTGCAGGCAGCGGACATCCTGCTGTACGACGCGCAGGAGGTTCCCGTCGGCGACGACCAGCGCCAGCACATTGAGATCACCCGCGACGTCGCGATCCGCTTCAACGGCCGCTTCGGCGAGACGTTCGTCGTTCCGAAGGCGGTCACGCCGCCCGTCGGTGCGCGCGTGATGGACCTCCAGGACCCCACGTCGAAGATGTCGAAGTCGTCGGCCGGGACCGCCGGCACGGTCTACCTCACCGACGATCCGGCCGACATCGAGAAGAAATTCCGCCGGGCGGTCACCGATAGTCGGGCGGAGGTCGCCTACGACCGTGAGGGCCAACCCGGGATCGCAAACCTGCTCGACATCCTCGCTGCCGCCACCGGAGACGATCCCCGTCGACTCGCCGACCGCTACCAGCAGTACGGCCAGTTGAAGAAGGACACCGGCGAAGCCGTCGTTGCGATGCTTGCACCGATCCAGCACCGCTACCGCGATCTGCTCGGGGACCGCGCGGAGCTCGGCCGGCTCCTTCGGATCGGGGCGGACCGTGCACGGGGCGTCGCCGCCGCCACACTTTCACGCGCCTACGACGCGATCGGACTGCTTCCTCCCGCCTGACCCGGCGTCACTCGTCGTCCGCGAAGCGCAGCGCACGGAGCACCACCGGATCGGCGTCGCCGCGGACCAGCCTCCACGTCGCATCGTCCGAACCCGAGCACCGGAGCAGATCCGAACCGATCCGCTCGTGGTCGAGGTACGTGCGCCAAGACGGCCTCACCGGACCGAGCACCGTCGCGGCGACGCGTCGGATGAATCCGAGTCCACTCGCGCACTTTCCGACGTCGTGGAGCAGCACTCCACGTCGGACACCATCCGGTGCGCCCGGCACCAGGGAATCGAACCGCGCCAGCACACGGATGGCGTGCAACCGGTCCTGTACGGCCATCGTCTCCCAGTGCCGCACCTCCTGCTCGGAGAGGGCGACGGTCGGCGCGACACGCTCCCCGACACGGCGGGAATCGAGGAACCACCGAATCGATCGTCGCACGAGGTGCGCGAGTCGTGCCATGGTCAGCGCCTCGCCCGCGGGTGTGCCTCCGCGTACATCTCAAACAACTGCGATCCATCGAGTCCGGTGTAGCGCTGTGTCGTCGCCACGGAGGCATGGCCGAGCATCTCCTGAACCACCCGGAGGTCGGCGCCGTTCACCAGCATGTGCGTCGCGCAGGAGTGCCGGAGCACGTGCGGCGACACCTCCCTGGTGATGCCCGCCCGCCGCGCGGCCCGCCTGACGACGTCCCACGCGACCTGGCGGCTGAGTCGCCGCCCCCGTCCCCCGAGAAACAGGGCATCCCGATCCGTCCGCACCGCGCCCGCCCGAGGCGCCAGTGCTCCACGCCCGTGCTCGCCGAGCCACGAAACCAGCGCGTCCCGCGCATGGACACCGAACGGGACGATGCGCTCCCGGGCACCCTGGCCGAGAAGCCTGACCGTTCCCGAAGCGAGGTCGACGTCGCCGAGCGATGCTCCGCACGCCTCCGAGATCCGCGCTCCCGTCGCATACAGGAACTCCACGAGGGCCCTGTCCCTCAGACCGATCGGCCCCTCACCCGCCGCCGACTCGAGCATCCTGAGCACGTCGTCCTGGTCGAGCGGCCGGGGCAGGCCGATCGGGACGCGCACCCCGTCCCGACCGGCGGCCGGATCGTCCG
This sequence comes from Ilumatobacteraceae bacterium, assembly GCA_044235415.1. Classification (GTDB taxonomy): domain Bacteria; phylum Actinomycetota; class Acidimicrobiia; order Acidimicrobiales; family Ilumatobacteraceae; genus UBA3006. Next base: position 2,965 of record JBIIHV010000218.1, read on the forward strand.
GACGGTCACCCTCCGCCACCATGAACCGGTGGAGGGCGCGCACCACCG
>JBIIHV010000219.1:0-2954 GCA_044235415.1 Ilumatobacteraceae bacterium
GCACCTGACGCTCAACAGCGAGCACGAGAACTACCGGTGGGGGCCGCTCACCCACGCACCGACGCTCCTCTCGGGCGACGGCGGCTTCCCCCGCACGATCGACGACCTATGGGAGCACGCCGACCCGAGCGAGGTGCTGCGCGAGTGCCGCGCCCAGGTCTCCCGCGCGATCGAGTGGGGCGTCGACGTCACGCACCTCGCCCCGCACCTGACGGCGATCACGCTGCGGCCCGAGTTCTTCGACGTCTACCTCGAGCTCGCCGTCGAGTTCCGGCTGCCGGTGCGGCTCCCCTCGACGATCACCGAGGAGCAGGCCGGGTTCCCCTTCCGCCGCCTCGCCGCGGACGAGGGCGTGCTGTTCCCCGACCACTTCGACCACGACTGGCGCGGCGGCAGCCGCACCCGCGTGCTCGCCGCCCTCGCGTCGCTCCAGCCGGGCGTCACCGAGATCCACGTCCAGCCGTGCACCGACACGCCCGAGGTGCGCGCGATCGGCCCGGTCGCGGAGTCGTGGATCGACGACCACCGCCTCGTCACCGGCGACGCGGAGTTCGACGCGGCCCTTCGCGCCAGTGGCGCGGTGCCGATCGGCTACCGCGCGCTCAGGGACGCGATGCGAGCCGGCTGAGCCGGTCCGCCGCCTCGCCGCTGGCGAGCACCCTGAACAACACTCCCGTGTGACCGACCGCCTTCAGCCGGCCCTGCACGTAGGCGACGGTCGGGTCGCCCAGGGCGTCCTGCGCCGCGCACGTGACCACGACGTCCGCACCGTCGGGCCCGTCGACGGCGACGTCGGCACGTCCGTGCACGACCCGGTACTGCACCGTGCCGGCCGGTCCCGCCGTCACCGCGCGCCTCCGACGCCCCGGAACATGTCCTCTTCGTAGCAGCCCTCCGCGACCGGATCGAGCGGCACGTGCGAGCGCGCGAGGATCCAGTCCTCCCACGGGTACGCGTCGGCGAGTTCATCGTCGCTGAGGCCGAACCAGAACGGCGACGCCTCGTCGATCTGCGTGCGGTGCGCGCGCAGCGCCCCCGAGCGCGCCCACATCCACCCCGCGACCGGGGTGCGGGTGGTGATGCGCCCGTCGATGTCGTCGCGGGCGAACCACCCCTCGTCGAAGGGGGACTCACCGCGGAGCCGAAGCATCGCCTCGTGCACCGCGACGATGCGCATGCGCGACCATGCCGAGTAGTAGAGCTTCGCGGGCTGCCACGGCGCACCGGCGTCCGGATACCAGGCAGGGTCCCCCGAGCGATCGAAGGCCAGCACGCTGATCTCGTGGGTACGCACGTGGTCGGGGTGGGGGTATCCGCGGTGGTCGTCGTTGTAGGTGACGAGCACCTGCGGGCGTTCCTCGCGGATCACCCGGACCAGACGGCCGGTCGCCTCGTCGATGTCGGCCTGGTGGAAGCAGTCCGGGTGCGCATTCGATGGGCTCCCCGCCATGCCCGAGTCGCGGTAGCCCAGCATCTCCGTCCGGTGGAATCCGATGATCGCCGTCGACGCCGCGAGCTCCGCCGGTCGTACCTCGGCGAGGAGCCGCTTGTCGTCCTCGGGCCCGAGGCCGTGGAACGGCTGGCCGGGCTCGCGCAGCGCCGGGTTGTGGACGTCGCCCTCCTCGCCGCCGGTGCAGCAGACGAGCACCGTCCGCACGCCCTCCCGCACGTAGCGCGCCATGGTGGGGGCTCCCTTGGATGCCTCGTCGTCGGGGTGCGCGTGGACCGTCACGATGCACCGCTGCGACACGCGCGGCAGGCTAGCCGTGCGGCCTTCGCCGTAGCATCGCGGGCGTGATGACGCTGCGAACCGCCACCCGCGCGTGCGCCGCCGCGGTGTTCGCGGCAGTGCTCCTCGCATCGTGCTCGCGCGGGGACGGACGCGAGATGCGCGAGCCGGGCCCCGACCAGGTGCAGACGATCGAGGTGGCGACGACGCCGCCGACGACCGTCCCGTTCTTCACGGCGTCCGGCCCGTGGCCCGAGGACGGCGAGATCGACGCGGCATACACCTGTGCGGGAGCGGGCACGTCGCCCGCCGTGACGGCGACCAACGTGCCGCCGGACGTCGTGTCCCTCGGACTCGTGCTCGTCGATTCGACGTCGGGCAACGTGGCGCACTGGGCCGTCGCAAACCTCGCTCCCGCGGAAGTGCTCGTCCCGGGCGGCGCCGTGCCCGACGGAGCGTTCGTGGCAATCAACGACTTCGGTACGGCCGGCTACGAGCCGCCGTGCGCGGAGGCCGGCACCCGGCACGAGTACCTGCTGATGGTCTACAGCTTCGACCAGGTCCTGGAACTACCCGAGGACGCGACCAGCGACGACCTCACCGCCGCCTTCGAGGCCGCCGCGCTCGACGTGGCGATGTCGGCCTTCACCGTCACCGCCCCCTGACCGGCGCGGGGACGCGGAAGCCCCCTGCCAGTATTGGAGCATCGACTCCTCCATCGCCTCGCTGCCCGTCGGCATCTGCACCGTCGATGCCGACTGCCGGATCGTCGAGGCCAACGCCGCGTTCCGGGACCTCGTGCTGGGCGGAGCACGGGTACCGCGCGGTGCCGCCCCGTGGGTCAATGCCCAGCCATCCGAGCGCGCGGCCGCGGAGGCGGCGTGGGAGCGGAGCCGCGGAGGCGGCACCTTCTCGGTGGAGTTCCGCGTGCTGCGCCGCTCCGGCGAGGAGGCGTGGGTGCAGGTCGCGACGAGGCCGCTCGCGGACGGCAGCGGCCACGTCGCAACGGCGATCGACGTCACCGACTCCGTCGCCAGGCGCACGCTCAACGAGCGCCTCGTCGGCGTACTCGACGCATCCAACGACGCCGTCGTCGTCGTGGAGCCGACGGGTGCCCTGCTGTTCGCCAACGACGCCGCGCGCTCGCTGATCGGCGTCGACGGACGGGGTGGCGATCCGGCACTCGACCTGTTCGTCCGAGCGCTCCTCGACCAGGTGCCGCGCG
>JBIIHV010000039.1:0-9774 GCA_044235415.1 Ilumatobacteraceae bacterium
GACCGGGTCCGCGACTACGAGGCTCTCGCCGCCGCGCACCTGTAGCCGCAGCGGTTCCGTTCCACTCGGACGGGCCGGTCGCTCGGGGTAGTGTCGGACGATGCCGTGGCGCCCGCGGTTCACCGGACCCGCACGAGCCGTTGCGACGCGGATCGCCGAGACGGTGCTGGTCGGGCTCGCGGGCTACTGGACGTTCTTCTGGGGCAACACCCAATTGATCTTCCGGGACCACGACGCACTGCACTGGGGCCTCGTCAATTTCGACCAGGTTCGCAGCGGCGCAGTGTGGCTCGGGGCGAACATGTCGCTGAACCAGGGCCTCGGCACGTGGAACGACGTGCACTCGTCCGTGCTCGACCTGCCGCTCCTGCTGTCGTCCCTGCCCGACGGCCTCATGCGCGAGTCGGTCTACGGGGGGCTCGCGGTTGCGGCCCTCTACGCCGCAGGCGCCTTCCTCGCCGGTGCCGCCGGCGCATCGCGCGGCGTATCGCGCGCGAACGGGGTGTTGCTCTGCTTCGTGACGATCCTGCCGTCGCCGTTCCTGTGGGCACGGGTCGCCTACAGCATGCGGTCGATGCACTTCGCGATCGCCCTGGGTGCCGTCTTGCTCGGGTCGGTCATCGCCCTCGCGCACCTACCCGAAGGCGAGCGTCGGCGGCGTCGCGCACTCCTCGCCGCATCTGCGGCATCTGCATCAGCAATTCCACTCGTGACTGGCGCGCAGGCGCCCTTCGCGCTGGCCGGACCAGCCATCGCCGCCACTGCCTTCATCGCTCCCGCAGTGACGCGCACATGGGTCCACGACCGCCGCGCTCTGCTGGCCGCCTGCGCCGCGATGGCGGTCGTCGTCGTGCCCGTCTCGTTGTTGACGGTCGATCTCGTTCGCCAGTCGGCGGCAGGATCCGGCTCGCCGCTCGCAGTCAGCATCGCCGTCGCCACTGCGAGGGAGACCGGCACCTGGGGATGGACGTTCGACGGACTGACCCAGTCGTTCTCCTGGTACCGGCCGGTCGTGATCGGGGCGTGGATCGTGGCGCTCCTCGCGGGCTTTGCGGCGTCGCGCGCCCGCAGCAGGATCCACTGGTCCGCCCTCGTGACGCTCGCGACCATCCAGATCTACGGCATGGCCCACACCGCGGGGGTCCTGCGCGGCTCCGAGGTCAGCCCCCGCCCCGAGTACCTCTTCCTGAGCTCGATCCCCGTCCTGTGCCTCCTGTGCACCACGACTGCGGCGACCGCTGCCGGATGGGTGCACCACCGGTTCGTGCGCCGGGATGCCGTCGACGATCCCTCGCACGTCCGTCGTTGGCGCCCGGCCGCAGTCCTCCTCATCGTGCCGGTCTGGCTTGCGGCATGGACGGTCGACAACAGGGCCCTCCGCAACGAGCCCACCACCTTCCCGCCCGGCTTCGGAGCCGATGCGCAGCGGCTGGCGGACGACTACGGACTCTCCGACAACCAGACCTTCCGCGGCCGCGTCCTCTACCTCCACACGACCACCGACGAGGAGGACTTCGACGGCGCGCTCGGCCCGTCGGTCGCGGGGGGCGAGCCGCACCTGGCGACGCTGCACGCCGACGTCCCGTTCCTCGGCGTCCACTCGTCGTTCCAGACCGCCCCCTTCGTCGAATTCATGAGCACGTTCTTTGCCGACGGTGCGCCGTTCATCCGCAATTGGACGGTCCCCACGGAGCTCGATCCGGCGATGGCCGCACTCGCGGGCGTCTCCACCGTCCTCACCGAGCAGCCGCTCGACGAGGGCCTTGCCGGACCGGCCGAGGGCATCCGGCTCGGAGCGCACGACCTGTACCGCTACGACGTCGCCGGCGCCAACGTCGGCGACGTCTCGCCGACCCGCGTGCTGATCGCCGACGGCTGGAGCGCCGCGTTCGCACGGATGCAGTCGCCCGGTTTCGATCCCCGGCGGGACGTGGTGCTCGCCACGGATCCGGGCGTCGGGCTGGTGCCTGCCACAGCGACGAGCCTGCGCGTCGACCACGACCGCCTGCACGTCTCGGCCACCTCAGCGGGCACCAGCCTGCTGGTGCTGCCGTTCGAGTACAGCGCGTGCGCGCAGGTGACCGGACGCGGCGGGAACGGTTCGATCCGCCTGCTCCGTGCGAACGGCCTGTTCCTCGGCGTCGAATTCACCGGAAACCTCGACGCCACGATCGCGTACCGCACCGGGCTGCTCCGAAGCGGCTGCCTCTCCGCACCCTGACCCCGCGCCCCTAGCCTCGGAGGCGTGCAGACGCTCTACGACGCCTCACGTGACGAGCTCGCGGCGGTCCTCGATGGTGCGCCTGCGTACCGCATCGAGCAGGCATGGCACGGCCTCTACCGCGACCTGCAACCCGCCGCCGAGATCAGCACGCTGCCCAAGGCCATGCGAACCCGGCTCACCGAGGCGCTGCCCGACGCGCTGGTCGCCGCTGCCACGACCGAGTGCGACGGTGGCACCACCCGCAAGTACCTGTGGCGCCTGGCCGACGGGGGCCACCCGATCGAGAGCGTGTTGATGCACTACCGCGACCGGTCGACCGTGTGCGTGAGCACGCAGGCAGGGTGCGCCATGGCGTGCGGGTTCTGCGCCACGGGACAGGCCGGCTTCACCCGCCACCTCACCCCCGGAGAGATCGTGGAGCAGGTGGTGCGCGCCGCGCGCGACGCCGCCGCCTCGGGCCGACGGCTGTCGAACGTGGTCTTCATGGGCATGGGCGAGCCGCTCGCCAACCCCGAGGCCACGTGGCGCGCCGTCGAGCGGCTGCACGGCGACCTCGGAATCTCCGCGCGCAGCCTCACGATCTCGACCGTCGGCATCGTGCCGGGCATCCGCGCGCTGGCCGAGCGGCCGTTGCCCGTGAACCTCGCGGTGTCGCTGCACGCGGGCCGCGACGAGCTGCGCGACCAGCTGGTGCCGATCAACCGCCGCTACCCGATCTCGATGCTGCTGGAGGCGTGCGCCGAGTACCTCGAGCGACGGCGGCGGCGCATCAGCTTCGAGTGGGCGATGATCGACGGCACCAACGACACGCCCCGCGACGCCGACGAACTGGCCGACGCGGCGCGCATCCTGTCGCCGCACGCGCACGTCAACCTGATTCCGCTGAACCCCACCCCCGGTTGGCCGACGAAGGGCACGCCGCTGCCAAGGGTGCGGCGATTCGCCGAGATGCTCGCCGAGCGCGGCGTGAACGCGACCGTGCGTGCGAACCGCGGCACCGAGATCGCCGCCGCGTGCGGGCAGCTGGCCGCGGGTCAGCCGGTCTCGATCAGGACCGGGTCGGCGCCCGAGCCCGCCTGAACTAGGCGCCGGACGTTCCGGACAGCACGTCGAGCAGTCGCTGGCGGCTCGACTCGATCTGCTCGCCGAGCAGGCGCTCCAGCACCCCTGCGCCGAACATCGAGCCGCCGTAGTGCAGCGTCATGGTGAGCAACGAGCCGCTCCCCTGCGCGACGACCTGGGCCTGCAGCCGCCATGCCGCGTGCCGTCGGTCGTCGAGCTCTCGGCGCTCGAACACGACGAGCCCCGGTTCATCGGCTGTGGTGCGCTCCATGCGGAGCCGCTTCGAGCGGGCGAAGGGTCCGACGCGGCCCCGCAGCTCGACGTCCCATGAACCGTCGCCCGCCGGCTCGGCACGGTGCACGATGCCGACCCACCGCGGATACGTCGCGAGGTCGGACACCACCGACCACAGGCGCTGCGGCACGACGGGTGCCTCGACGGAGGCGACGACGTCCACGGGCTACGCGATGTCGGCTTCGCTGAACGGCTCGCGCACGAGGTCGTTCGCAGCGGCGGCCGCAGGCACGCCGTACGCAACGTCGTCGCCCGCACCGGCTGTCGCATCGGCACCGATGGCCCGCGACAACAGCCGGCCCGCAGGGCGCTCGCGTTCGTTCAGGCTGTCGACACCGTCGAACTTCGGCGTCCACGGCATCGCCTTCGTCTCTTCGGCGTCGCGTCCGCCCACGGCCTCGAGCACCACGGGGCGCTCGTGGCCGTCGGTCGGGTCGAAGAGGGACGGACCCGCGCCGCCGGCCCTGACGATGCGCTTCGGCCGGACCTCGTCACCTGTCGCCTCCGTCGCTGGAACGTTGCGCGCAGCAACGGTGAACAGGCGAGGCTTGGCCTCGCGGCGGTCGTCGACCGACCAACCCCGCGGGACGGAGAGCGCATCCGCGTGCCGCCGGCACAGGATGCTGAGGCCGACCGTGTCCTCGCCCGCGAAGGGCTCGACGAAGACGATCTGGCGACGGGGGTCGACGTTGAATGCCGCCGTCGCGTACTCGCGACAGCCCTGCCGCCCGCAGCGCCGTGCCACGGACGCGCAACTTACACGGTTGTCATCCCCGAGTGGGCGATACGGGTCTCGATCCCATGACCTCCACGGTGTGAACGTGGCGCTCTTCCAACTGAGCTAATCGCCCTGACTGACCCCGACAGGCTAGCCGGTGCACTTCGCAGCGTGTGGTGCCGACGCCACCTCCCGCGGCACCGCTAACCGCCCTGCGCCACCGTCCACTGCACGCACGCGAGGCCCATGCCCTGGCGGTCGCGCACGGCCTCGGTGTCCGACGGACACGACATGTCGAACCCCACGAGCGCCCGGACCACGCCCTCATGGGGGCCGTCGCACGGCACTTCCACCGCCGCGACCGTCTCGTCGACGACGATGCACGACCCAGAGCTGATCAATCCATCCGGACCTGACGGAGTCCAGTTCCCTGCCGACGCGTTCAGCACCAGTACGACGACGGCGCCGAGGATGATCAGCGCGACGACGAGGCGCCACGGGAACCGTGCCGGCTCGTACGGAGCCGACGACCAGCCCGGCGGCGCACCCGGCGCCGTCGCACCCGAGTATGGCGCGCTTCGGCCCCCGGCGGCGGCAGACCCGCCCGCGGCTCCCCCACTCCCCGACACCTCTGCCCGCAGCGCACGGTCGTAGTCGAGCCGGCGCCCCGGGTCGGACAGCACCCGCCACGCCTCGGTGATCGCCGCCGAGTCGCCGTCGTCCCGCCCGCCCCGCGCATCCGGGTGGGCCGCCTTGATCCGCGCCCGGTAGGCGCGGCGCACCTCGTCGGCCGGTGCCGTCGGCGCGACGCCGAGGACCTCGTAGTGGGTCCGCCCCGCCACGCGGCTATCGGCGCCGGCGGGACTTGCGCGGCGCGCCGGCAGGCCGCCGCCCGAACGTGCCGATGGCCAGCACCGCGACGCTGAAGAACAGCACCATGCTCGCCAGCACGTTGATCTGCGGCGAGATCTCCACGCGTGACGCGCCGTAGACGTAGATCGGGAACGACTGCACCGGCCCCGAGTTGAAGAACGTGATGATGAAGTCGTCGATCGACAGGGCGAAGGCCAGCAGCGCGGCTGCCATGATGCCGGGCAGCACGAGCGGGAACGTCACCCGCCAGAAGGTGCGCATGGGTGTGGCGCCGAGGTCCTGCGCCGCCTGCTCGAGCGTCCAGTCGAAGCCCCTGATCCGCGCCCGCACCGTGAGCGCGACGAAGCTCACCTGGAACATCACGTGCGCGATGATGATCGTGACGAAGCCGAAGTCGACGAAGGTCTGGTTCAGGAACAGCGTCGCGAGCGACGAACCCAGCACGATCTCGGGAGCCGTCAGCGGCAGGACGAGGAACAGGTTGAAGCCCGAGGACCCCTTGAAGGAGTACCGGGACAGCGCGAGGGCGATCATCGAGCCCAGCGCGGTCGCCACGAGCGTCGAGATGCCCGCGATGCGCAGGCTCACGAGGAACGCCTCGGTGAGCTGCGGCTTGGCGAACGGGTTCAGCCAGTTGTCGAGGGTGAACCTCTGCCAGATGATGTTGAACTTGCCACGCGGCTCGTTGAAGCTGAACGCGACGATGAACGCGATCGGGGTGAAGAGGTAGATCAGGCCGAAGACGGCGACCAGATTGACCAGCTGCCGGCCGACCTTCGTCCGGGAGGGCGTCATGCGAGGTCCTCCGTGCCGAAGAAGCGCGTATACAGCAGCACCAGCGACGCGATGCCCACCATCAGCACCGCGGCCATCGCCGAGGCAACCGGGTAGTTGTTCTGACGGAGGAACTGGTCCTGGATCGAGTTGCCGATCATCGTGGTGTTCGGGCCGCCAAGGAACTGCGCGTTGATGAAGTCGCCGGCCGCCGGAATGAAGGTGAGCAGCGTGCCGGCGAACACGCCCGGCGCCGACAGCGGCAGGACCACCTTGCGGAAGGCACCCGCCGCGGTGGAGTACAGGTCGTTCGCCGCGCTGACGAGGCTGTGGTCGATCTTCTCGAGGCTCACGTAGATCGGCAGGAGCATGAAGGGCAGGAAGTTGTAGGTCAGGCCGCCGATCACCGCCGACGGCGTGTTCAACAGCCGTCCGTTGTCCATGACCTGCAGCCACTCGAGCACCGGCACCAGGCCCACCATGCGCAGCGCCGACACCACCACCCCCTCGTCGGAGAGGATCGACGTCCATGCAATCGTCCGGATCAAATAGCTGGTGAAGAACGGGACGACCACCAGACCGAGGAGCGCGCTCTTGTACTTCCCGCCGCGGAACGCGATCACGTACGCCACCGGGTAGCCGATCAGGATCGTCAGCACCGTCGCGATCGCCGCGTACAGGAACGCCCGCTGGAACTGTCCACCGAAGTCCGAGAAGGCCGTCCGGTAGTTCTCGAACGCCCAGACGAAGTCGTAGTTGACCGAGAAACGGCTCTCCTTGGTCGACAGTGAGATGCGCAGGAGCGACCACACCGGGGCGAGGAAGAACAGCGCCAGCCACAACATCCCTGGCTTCAGCAGGCCGTACGGGGCCAGCAGCCTCCGTGCGTGCGGTCCAGCGGTGGCGGCGAGGCCGAGCGTGCCGCCAATCGTCAGCAGCAGCACCACGACCACGACCGAGGCCATCGGCCCCGTGACCCACCTGCCGCCCAGTGCCACGAGGCAGACGGCCGACAGGAGGATCGCCCCGAGCCCGACGCGATCCGCGGCGGCCCCGACGCGACGGAGGCGCGGGGCGCCCCCGTCCGTCATGACCTCCGTGGCGGCCGACACGGCGCCGGAGTCCCTACGCGCCGGTGATTTCGGAGAACGCCGCGTCGAACTCGGCCTCGACGTCCTCGGAGAGGTTCGCGAAGGCGCGGAGACGCTTGTTCATCTCGTCGTCCGGGAAGACCAGCGGGTTCTCGGCGAGCGCGGCGATCTCGGGGTCCGCATCGGCCGCGATGATCTCCTGCACGCCCTTCACCGGCGAGATGTACTGCACGTATGCCGTGATCTTCGCCGCCTGCTCCGGGTCGTAGACGTAGTTCATCCACTTTGCTGCGTTGGCGGCGTTCTTCGCGCCCTTCGGCACCACCATCACGTCGGCCCAGCGCGTGCCGCCCTCCTCGGGGATCACGAACTTCACCGCGTCGGTGTCGGCGCTCAACTGGAACAGGTCGCCCGACCAGCCGATGCACGCGGCGAAGTTGCCGTTGGCAAGGTCGTCGAGGTAGTCGTTGCCGGTGAACGCGCGGATCTGGCCGTCTGCCTTCGCCTTGGCGATCTTCTCGAACGCCACCGCGGCCTCGCCGAACGTCGAGATCGTCGACGGGTCGATGCCCTCACCCATCAGCACGAGACCGACGGTGTCGCGCATCTCGGTGAGCATGCCGATCTTGCCCTTGAACGCCGGGTCGAACAGGTCGGCGACGCTCTTGATCTCGCGACCGGTGACATCGATGTTGTAGGCGATGCCGGCCATGCCCGCCTGCCACGGCATGCTGTACTCGCCGGTCGGGTCCCACGTGGGCTTCACGAAGCCATCCGCGAGGTTGGACATGTTCGGGATGTCCGCGACCGGCAGCTTCTCGGTCCACCCGAGGCGGATCAGTCGGCCCGCCATCCACGACGTCGGCGCGATGATGTCCGGCTCGATCGTCTTGCCCGCACCGAGCAGCGGCTGGATCTTCGCGAAGTACTCGTTGTTGTCGTTGTAGAGGTCGGTGTACTCCATCGCGATGCCCGTGGCCTCGATGAAGCGGTCGACGGTGCCGAGGACGTCGCCCTCGGTGAGGTCGACGTACTCCGGCCAGTTCTCGAAGAACAGCCCGGCGTCCGACGAACCGCCGCACGCCGCGAGGAACGCGGGGAGCGACACGCCGGCCGCGCCGAGTGCGGCCGAACGGGCGAGGAACTGGCGGCGGGACATGCCCGTGCGCGGAACGGTCAGGTGGCTGCGGCGCGATGCCATGGCGACTCCCCTCGTCATGTCCCCCGGTGCGGGGGACCCTCGGCGAATACTAGGTCGCCGACCCGCCCGTCGGACCGGTACCCGGGGCTAGAGGGCCGCGTCGATGGAGTCGACGTCGGTCGTGGTGGAACCCGCCACCTCGGGCCAGCCCTCCAGCACATACCCGGCCGTCGAAGCCCACGAGAGACCCACGGTCGCGCCAACGACCTTGAAGGCCGCGTCGGTGCCCGCATCCGTGAGGCTCACCATCTCTGTGCCGTCGGCCAACGCCACGACGAGGCGCTCCGTCGCCCCCTCGTACACCTTGTCGGTCAGCGTGCCCGTCAGGCTGCGTCCGTCGGCGGAGGCCGGCGCACCCGGGTTCAGGACCTCCGGCCGGAGCATGACCGAGACCTTGGCCCCCTGGGCGAACGTCGTCCCGTTGGCCGGCACCCGCACCGTCGCTCCCGCCGCGAGCGCCACGACGTGCTCGTCGCCCGACGACGACTGCAGCGTGCCGGGCAGCAGGTTCGCCGAGCCGATGAACCCGGCGACGAACAGCGACGCCGGCTTCCGGTAGATCTCCTCGGGCGTGCCGATCTGCTCGACGCGACCCGCGCTCATGACCGCGATCCGGTCGCTCATCGTGAGCGCCTCGTGCTGGTCGTGCGTGACGAAGATGAAGCTGATCTCGACCTCGCGCTGGATGCGCTTCAACTCGATCTGCATCGCCTCGCGGAGCTTCAGGTCGAGGGCCGCGAGCGGCTCGTCGAGCAGCAACGCGCTCGGCAGGTTGACGAGCGCGCGCGCGAGCGCGACCCGCTGCTGCTGGCCGCCCGAGAGCTGGCTGGGCTTGCGCTCGGCGAAGTCGCCGAGGCGCACCACGTCGAGCATCTCCTTGACCGCCGTCTTCACCTCGGACTCGGACTTCTTCTTCGACCGCGGCCCGAAGGCAACGTTGTCGGCCACCGTCATGTGCGGGAACAGCGCGTACTGCTGGAACACCGTGTTCACGTTGCGCCGGTAGGGCGGCACGTCCGACACGTCCCTTCCGTCCAGCATGACGCGGCCCGATGTCGGCTGCTCGAAGCCGGCGATCATCTTGAGGATCGTCGTCTTTCCGCAACCCGATGGACCGAGCACCGAGAAGAATTCGCCGGAGCGGATGCCGAAGTCGGCCTCGTGCACGGCCGTGAATGCGCCGAAGCGCTTCGCCACGTGCTCGAGCCTGATGACCTCGTTGCCGCCGTCCGCCGCCACTGCGTCCCCCTAGCTGTTCAGGTTCACCATCACGTGCTTGATGCGCGTGTAGTCGTCGAGGGCGTAGGCCGACAGGTCCTTGCCGTAGCCCGACTTCTTGAAGCCGCCGTGCGGCATCTCCGCGACCATCGGGATGTGGGTGTTCACCCACACGCAGCCGAAGTCGAGATTCTTGATCATCCGCACGGCCCTGCCGAGGTCGCGGGTCCACACCGACGAGGCCAGCGCAAACTCGACGCCGTTCGCCCACTTCAGGGCCTCGGCCTCGTCGCTGAACCGCTGCACGGTGATGACCGGG
>JBIIHV010000040.1:0-9716 GCA_044235415.1 Ilumatobacteraceae bacterium
CCCGCCGAGTGTGCACGTGCGGTGAACGGACGTGGACAGTCGGCGCGGCTCGCTGGCGCGGGGGCGGTCCGCCACCGCGAAGCCCTCGTGGCGGAGCTCGCCGTGCCGGCCGAGGTCGGCCCGGCCGACGGTGCACCCCCGGGGATCGAGGCGCTCGCCCGGATCGCGTGGGCCCGGATGCTGCGCGACGAGGCGGTGCGCGGCGACGAGGTGGCCCCGCGCTACCTGAGGTCGCCCGACGTGACGATCCACTGGGCGACGAGGAGCGGACGGTGATCGGCCGGCTCCTCGCGCGCGCAGAACGGTCGACGGGGTCGGTGCGGCTCGAGCCGATGCACCGCCGTCACCTTCGCGACGTGCTCGCCATCGAGCGCAGCGTCTATCCGAAGCCGTGGACCGAGCGGATCTTCACGGACGAGATCGAGATGATGCACCGCGGCCAGCGGTGGTACCTCGTGGCGAGGGTCGGCCGGGACGTGGTCGGCTATTGCGGCGCGCTGCTGCAGCACCCCGATGTGCACGTCACCAACGTGGCGGTGAACCCCGAGTGGCAGGGGAGGGGCGTGGCGACGCGGATGCTCCTCGCGCTCGCGCACAGGGCGGTGGCCGCCGGATACGACGCGCTCACGCTCGAGGTGCGCCACACGAACACGGGTGCGCAGGCGCTGTACCGGTCGTTCGGGTTCGCGCCGGCCGGCATCCGGCCGCGCTACTACGAGAACCGGGACGATGCCATCGTGATGTGGTGCCCCGGCATCCAGGAGGCGGACTTCGCCGACCGGCTCCGCCGCATCGGGGAGCGGCTCGCGTGAACGTGCACGACGGCACGGTGGTGCTCGGCATCGAGACGAGCTGCGACGAGACGGCGGCGGCCGTGGTGATGGGCGGCACCGACGTGCTGTCGTCGGTGGTGTCGAGCCAGGTCGACGAGCACGCGAGGTTCGGCGGCGTCGTGCCGGAGGTGGCCAGCCGCGCGCACCTCGAGTCGATCGTGCCCGTCGTGCGCGAGGCGCTCGCGCGGGCGGGCACGGGCTTCGAGCGCGTCGACGCGGTCGCGGCGACGGCGGGTCCCGGACTGGTGGGCGCCCTGCTCGTCGGGCTCACGGCGGGCAAGAGCATGGCGATGGCGCTCGGCCGTCCGTTCGTGCCGGTGAACCACCTCGAGGCGCACCTCTACGCGTCGCTGCTCGAGGAACCGGACCTGAGCCTGCCGATGCTCGTGCTGCTCGTGTCGGGCGGCAACACGCTGCTCGTGCACGTGCGCGACCACGGGGACTACGCGGTCGTCGGGCAGACCATCGACGATGCGGCCGGGGAGGCGTTCGACAAGGTCGCGCGGTACCTCGAACTGGGCCAACCCGGCGGGCCGGCGATCGACCGGTTGTCGGGCACCGGCGACCGGGCGGCCATCGCCTTCCCGCGCGGAATGCTGCACGACGGGCTCGACTTCTCGTTCAGCGGGTTGAAGACCGCCGTCGTCAACCACGTCCGTGCCAATCCGGAGGTGGCGACGCCCGACGTGGCCGCGTCCTTCCAGGAGGCGGTCGTCGACGTGCTCGTCGCGAAGACCGAGCGCGCGGCGGCCGGTCTCGGCGCATCGACCGTGGCCATCGGCGGCGGCGTCGCGGCCAACAGCCGGCTCCGCGAGCGGCTGACGGAGGTGGCGGCGCGGCATGGCTGGCGCCTCGCACTGCCGTCGCGGGCGATGTGCACGGACAACGCCGCGATGATCGCCGCAGCGGGCTGGCACCGCCTCCGCCTCGCCGGACCGGGCGACCTCGCGACAGGGGCACGCCCCAACCTGCGACTCGGGGAGCAGCCGTGACGCCGCTCGTGCTGGGCGACCGGACCGTCGATCCGCCCGTCGTGCTCGCGCCGATGGCCGGCGTGACCAACGCCCCGTTCCGGACGCTGTGCCGCAGGTTCGGCCCGGGCCTCGTGTACGTGAACGAGATGGTGATGGCGACCGGCCTCGTGCGCGGCGGGCGCAAGTCGGAGTCGCTCGTGTCGTTCGCGCCCGACGAGGAGTTCCGGTCGCTGCAGCTCTACGGCAGCGACCCGGAGATGATCGGCGCAGCGGTCGAGGTGCTCGGCAGCCGTGGAGCCGTCGACCACGTCGACCTCAACTTCGGCTGCCCCGCGCCCAAGGTGACGCGCCGCGGCGGCGGCGCCGCGGTGCCCGTCAAGCGCCGGCTCCTGGCGGCGATCGTCGGCGCCGCGGTCCGGGCGGGCGCCCGCCACGGCATTCCGGTGACGTGCAAGTTCCGCATGGGCATCGACGACGACCTCCTGACCTACCTCGACACCGGTCGCATCTGCGAGGAAGAAGGCGCCGCGGCGGTGGCCCTGCACGCGCGCACCGCGGTGCAGCACTACGCGCCCAGCGCGCGGTGGGAGGCGATCGCCGAGCTGAAGCGCGCGGTGCGCACCATCCCTGTGCTCGGCAACGGCGACATCTGGGAGGCCGCCGACGCCCTGCGCATGGTCGGGGAGACGGGGTGCGACGGCGTCGTCATCGGCCGCGGGTGCCTCGGCCGGCCGTGGCTGTTCCGCGACCTCATCGAGGCGTTCGCCGGCCGGCCCGCGCCGCCCGTTCCGCGGCTCGGCGAGGTGCTGGACACGATGCTCGAGCACGCCGACGCGCTGTGCGCGCACTCCGGCGCCGACCGCGGGATCCGCGACTTCCGCAAGCACACCGGGTGGTACCTCACGGGCTACCCCGTCGGCGGCGAGGCCCGGAGACGGTTCTCGATGGTGTCGTCGTTCGACGAGTTGTCGGCCCTGGCCGGGACGCTCGACCGGGACGCGGAGATCGTGCAGGGCGGCACGCGCATCGCGCGCGGCCACACGAACGGGCCGATCCGGGTCGTGCTCCCGGAGGGCTACCTCGACGACCCCGACGACATGACCGTGCCGGACGACGACGTGGCCGCGGCGCTCAGCGGCGGATGACCCGGCCACGGCTGGTCCTCGCCTCGCGGTCACCGCGGCGTTCCGACCTGCTGCGCTCGCTCCTCGACGAGTCGGCGCCGGAGGCTGACTTCGAGGTTGCGCCGGCCGACGTGGACGAGACGCCGGGGCCCGGCGAGGCGCCGCGGGACATGGTGGTCCGGCTCGCGCTCGCGAAGGCCAGGACGGTGGCGGCGCGAGTCGGTGGCGGCGCGATGGTGATCGGCGCCGACACGACGGTGGAGCTGGACGGCGAGAGCCTCGGCCAGCCCGCCGACGCGGAGGCCGCCCGCACGACCCTCCGCCGGCTGTCGGGCCGCACCCACCTGGTCCACACGGGCATCGCGGTGCGGTTCGGGGATGCGGAGTCCGTCGGGGTCGACACCGCCAGGGTGACCTTCGTGCCCCTGACCGACGAGTTGGTCGACTGGTACGTGGCGACCGGCGAGCCCATGGACAAGGCCGGCGGGTACGGGGTGCAGGGGCAAGGGGCTGTGCTGGTCGAGCGGGTCGAGGGGTCGGTGGCCACGGTGGTCGGGCTGCCCCTGCGGCTGCTGGCGGACCGGATGGCGGCGCTCGGTTGGAAATGAACGCCCCCCGTCCGTATCCTTAGCACTCGCACTCATCGAGTGCTAACAGCACCATCCATCGCGCAACGATGCGCACAACGGAGGACAGACCACGATGAACCTGAAGCCCCTCGACGACCGGATCGTCGTCAAGCCCAGCGAGGCCGAGGAGCGGACCGCGTCCGGCCTCGTGATCCCCGACACCGCCAAGGAGAAGCCGCAGCAGGGCACCGTCCTCGCAGTCGGCCCCGGCCGCTGGAGCGACGACGAGGGCAAGCACTTCCCCCTCGACATCAAGGTCGGCGACACCGTGCTCTACAGCAAGTACGGCGGCACCGAGGTGACCCACGGCGGGTCGGACCTGCTCATCCTCACGAGCCGCGACGTGCTCGCGATCGTCGGAAAGTAGGGGTCCCGACATGGCAAAGCAGTTGAAGTTCGACGAGGAGGCCCGCAGGGCCCTCGAGGCCGGCGTGAACAAGCTGGCCGACGCCGTGAAGGTGACGCTGGGGCCGAAGGGCCGCAACGTCGTGCTGGACAAGAAGTTCGGCGCGCCGACCATCACCAACGACGGCGTGTCCATCGCCAAGGAAGTCGAGCTCGACGACCCGTTCGAGAACATGGGTGCGCAGCTCGTCAAGGAAGTGGCGACCAAGACCAACGACGTCGCCGGTGACGGCACGACCACGGCGACGGTGCTCGCCCAGGCCATGGTGCAGCACGGCATGCGCAACGTCGCAGCCGGTGCGAACCCGATGGGCCTGAAGCGCGGCATCGAGAAGGCCGTGGCGGCCGCCGTCGAGGCGATCAAGGCGCAGGCCAAGGACGTCGACGACAAGGGCGACATCGCCAGCGTCGCGACCATCTCGGCCGCCGACGCGTCGATCGGCAAGGTCATCGCCGACGCGATCGACAAGGTCGGCAAGGACGGCGTGGTGACGGTCGAGGAGTCGAACACGTTCGGCACCGAGCTCGAGTTCACCGAGGGCATGCAGTTCGACAAGGGCTACCTGTCGCCGTACTTCGTCACCGACCCGGACCGCCAGGAGGCCGTGCTCGACGACGCGTACATCCTCCTGCACTCGGCCAAGATCTCGACGGTGCAGTCGCTGCTGCCCGTGCTCGAGGCCGTGATGAAGGTCGGGCGCCCGCTGCTGATCATCGCCGAGGACGTCGAGGGCGAGGCCCTCGCCACGCTCGTGGTGAACAAGATCCGCGGCACGTTCCCGTCGGTCGCCGTCAAGGCGCCCGGCTTCGGCGACCGCCGCAAGGCGATGCTGCAGGACATGGCGGTCCTCACCGGTGGTCAGGTCATCAGCGAGGAGGTCGGACTGAAGCTGGAGAGCGTCGGGCTCGACATGCTCGGCCGCGCCAAGCGCGTCATCGTGACCAAGGACAACACGACCATCGTCGACGGCTCGGGCGACAAGTCCGAGGTGAACGGCCGGATCGCGCAGATCAAGACGGAGATCGAGAACACCGACTCCGACTGGGACCGTGAGAAGCTGCAGGAACGGCTGGCGAAGCTCGCCGGCGGCGTCGCGGTGATCAAGGTCGGCGCGGCCACCGAGGTCGAGCTGAAGGAGAAGAAGCACCGCATCGAGGACGCCGTGTCGGCGACGCGGGCCGCGATCGAGGAGGGAGTGGTCGCCGGCGGCGGCACCGCGCTCATCCGGACGCGTCCCGCCGTGCTGAAGGTCGTCGAGTCGCTCCAGGGCGACGAGGCGACCGGCGCGCGCAGCGTCTACGACTCGCTCACGGCCCCCGGCCGGCACATTGCCGACAACGCGGGGCTCGAGGGCGCGGTGGCGATCCAGCGCGTCGAGGCCGAGAAGGGGTCGGTCGGGCTCAACGCCGCGACCGGCGCCTACGAGGACCTCGTGAAGGCCGGCATCATCGACCCGGCGAAGGTGACCCGTGCGGCGCTGCAGAACGCGGCGTCGATCGCGGCCCTCGTCATCACCACCGAGTGCCTCGTCGCGGACAAGCCGGAGAAGAACCCGGCTCCCGCGGGCGGCGGCATGCCCGGTGGCGGAATGGGGATGATGTAGCCAGTCGCGTCACACCAGACGACAACGGACGGCCCCGGGGTGCGAACCCCGGGGCCGTCGTGCGTCCGGAGTGCGAATGGGGTGCGACGTAGAGTGTCCGTCCATGGCGCAGCAGGGTCGTGGGTTCTGGTTGCACCAGTTCGTCGAGTACGGCATCGCGGCAGGGTTGATCATGCTCGCGGCGCAGACCTCGACGCCCGCCGCACCCGCGGTGGTGGGTGCGGCGATGCTGCTCAACGCGGCCTTCACGCCGGGTCCGCTGGGTGCGTTCCGGTGGTTCTCGCGCCGCGTCCACCGCATGCTCGACTGGGCGATCATCGTCGCCGCCCTGGTGGCGGCAATCGTCCTCGACGGGCTCGATCAGCGGGCGAGACTCGCCATGATCTCCGTCGCCCTGGTGCACGCGATCGTGACGCTCGGCACCAACTTCGCGGGACGTGCGCCGCGGCAGGGCGGAGCCGCGCGGTAGCGCACGGCGCGACAGCGCGCGCGCGATGGGGCGTCGTTAGGCTCGCGCCATGCCGTTCGATGCCCCGCTTCCCGACCTCGACAAGATCCGCACCGCATGGGAAGCGTGGGAGCGCGGCGAGGAGCAGCCGGGCAAGACGCTGTCCAACCTGAAGACCGCCGGGCTCGACGAGGTCATCCGCCAGCTCGTCGCCGCGGGCTGGGCACCTTCGCCCCGCGCGTGACGCGGCGCGGCGGCGCGCAGACCATTCCGCGCCCGGCGCGCACCTGGGTGCGGCCGTTCAACCCCTGGAGCCGGCTCGACACCTCGGCACTCGCCGACACGGCGCTCGTGGCCGACCGACTGCGGCGGGCGTGCGCGGACATCCGGCCGTTGCCGCCGTCGCCCGACGCGCAGGTGGCCGCCGTGCTGGTCGGACTGCTGGACGCGCCCGACGGACCAGAGGTGATCCTCACGCGCCGATCCGCGGGCATGCGGAGCCACGCGGGCGAGATCGCGTTCCCCGGCGGGCGGCTCGATGCCGACGAGACCGTCGTGGACGCGGCGCTGCGCGAGGCCCACGAGGAGATCGGGCTCGATCCGTCGACCGTCGAGGTGCTCGGCGAACTGGGCGCGATCACCACGCACGTCTCGACGAGCCACGTCGTGCCCGTGGCGGCGCTCGTGGGCTCGCGGCCCCGGCTGGACGTCGTCAACGCGGAGGTCGACCGCGTGCTGGTGGTGCCCCTGCGCGAGCTCGTCCGCGACGACACCTACGTCGAGGAACACTGGGGCGCGCCGCCGGAGCAGTTCCAGGTCCACTTCTTCTACCTCGACGACGAGACGGTGTGGGGTGCGACCGGTCGAATCCTGCACCAGGTGCTGACGGCGGCGATCGCCCGCTGACGCGACCTAGGCCCCGCCGACTGCGCGGACCGCGGCGAAGAACACCTCGCTCCACGCAAGGCACCGGATGCGCGGGCCGGTCGGCTTCCGGGAGCAGGTCGACATCAGGTCGAGCCGAAAGACCTCGTCCACGCGTGCGCGCATGGCGGCGTCGAGCAGTCCGAGCCGCGCGAGGTTCCGGTACGCGAAGTCGTGCCGCACGCACGCCGAGCGGAAGTTGAACGACCGGCCGGAGCTGCCGACCACGGGAGCCGAGCACCCGTCGGTCGTCCAGTCGAGGTGCGGGTGACGGCGCCGCACCGCGCCGCGGCCCTTCACGAACCCGTCGAGGTCGGTGCCGAACACGAGTTGCGCCACCACGGCGGCGTCGGCCGATGGGTCGTGCACCGGCGGGAGCGCGCCGGACATGGGCGCGACGACGGTTGCGACACTGAACAGCACGGTTGCCAACGGACCCACGGGCGCCTCCCTGCCGGCACCGGCCGGCGGGCGCCGATGTGTGCGCGGGTCAGACGACGAGTGTGTTGGCGAACACCTGCCACGCGAGTGCGCTCTTGGCCGTCAGGCTCAGCACCAGGTAGGCGCGTTCGCCCACGAGGTAGTCGGCGAAGCGCCCGCTGCCGGTCTCGCGGCCCCGGTACTGCAGCCACTGGACGAGCGCGAACAGATTGAAGAACACGAACAGGCTGACGAAGACCCCGTAGACGAATCCGGGCGTGTCCGAGCCGGGGCCCGCCATGTAGACCGCGAGTGCGACCCACGGCACTGCGCCGGCGATGCAGCCGAACCAGAAGGGCGACCACCGGACGGGGCGGCCGGGCTCGTTGACGGTCTCCATGAGCCAGCCGAAGAGGATCATCGACGCGTTCGAGCCCGCGAGGCCGAGCAGCGCCGCGACGTCGGAGATGCCGAACACCATCGCGATCAGCAGCACCATCAGCGTCGACGACAGCGAGTACTCCACCCAGCGGAAGCGGTTGCGGCCCGCGGCCAGCTCGGCCAGGTAGGTGCGGCGGCCGGGCGGAAGCGACACGATCGCGTGGAACACGGCCGAGAGCGCGAGGAAGCCCGCGACGGCCAGGCCGACCGGGACGTCGAACATCCGCTCGAGGCGGCTGGGGTCGAGGTCGCCGTTCGGCTCGCGGTTCCAGAAGAACGACGACACGGGGAGCGCGAAGTCGTTGCTCAGCAGCAGCACGCCGACGGCCTGGGCGGCGTGCAGCACGGCGGCGGCAACGTTGAGCCGCTGCAGGCGGCTGGTGGCGGGAGCGGGGATCGTGGTCATGGGTGTCCTCCGCGGGACACCCTACGGCTCGCACCGTGGGCGGTACGGCTCACGCCTCGGTCGACGGTGCGGGTCGGCCGGGGTCGTCGGGGTGCAGCCGGTGGCCGAGGCGGTCGCGCTTGGCGCGCAGGTACCCGTCGTTCTCTGCGGTGGGTGCCGTGGCGAGCGGCTCGACGGCGTCGACCACGGTGCCGAGCGCGGCGAGTCCGTCGCGCTTCGCGGGGTTGTTCGTCAGCAGCAGCACGGATGCGACTCCGAGGTCGCGCAGGATCGCCGCCGCGTCGCCGTACGAGCGCGCGTCGACCGGTGCGCCGAGCGCGACGTTGGCGTCGACGGTGTCGAGCCCATCGTCCTGGAGGGCGTAGGCGCGGATCTTCGCCGCGAGCCCGATGCCGCGTCCCTCGTGGCCGCGCAGGTAGACGAGCACGCCGCGGCCGGCCTGCGCGATGCGCCGCATCGCCGCATCGAGCTGCGCGCCGCAGTCGCAGCGCAGCGAGCCGAGGACGTCACCGGTCAGGCACTCGCTGTGCACGCGCACCAGTGCCGGCGCGCCGTCGTCCACGTCGCCTGCGACGAGTGCGAGGTGCTCGTCGCCGGTGTCGGGATTGCGGTAGCCGTGCGCGAGGAAGGTGCCCCATCTCGTGGGCACCGGCGCGGTGCCGACGCGCTCTATGCGGGAGGTCACGGCCGTCCTCCGGCTCTGCGCGGGGCGAGCACGACCTCGAGGTCGCCGCCCAGCATCGACGCACCGACGAACTCACCGTCCCACAGGTCGGCGACCGTCGCGGCAGGGGCGCCGGCGAACAGTCCGGGTGCCCCGTCGCCACCGGCGAGCCGCGGCGCGACGTGCAGCACGTAGCGGTCGACGAGTCCCGCGGTGTGGAACGACGCGGCGACGGTCCGTCCGCCCTCGACGAGCAATTGCAGGACGCCCTCCGCTCCGAGACGGTCGAGCAGGTCCGGGATGCCGCCGGTCCACTCGAGGCACGGGTGCACGCGCGCACCGCGCGGTGCCTGGCCGAGCACGATCCGTCGGGGTGACGGGCCGTCGGCGTCGCGCACCGTGAGCGCCGGGTCGTCCGCGCGGACCGTGCCGGCACCGACGAGCACGGCGTCGCTCTCCGCGCGCAACTGGTGGACGCGCATGCGTGCGTCGGGACCGGTGATCCATCGGCTGCTGCCGTCCGCGGCGGCGGTGCGGCCGTCGGCGGTGCACGCCATCTTGAGCACGACGAACGGACGACCCGTGCGCCGGTGGTGCAGGTACGGCGCGAGCTGCTGCTCGACCTCCGTCGCGCACGCGCCGAGGTCGACGGCGACGCCGGCATCGCGCAGGGCCGCGATCCCCCGTCCGCGGACGCCCGGGTCGGGATCCTCGGCGCCCACGACCACCCGCGCCACACCGGCGCGGGCGATGGCCTCGGTGCACGGTCCGGTGCGCCCCGTCGTGCAGCAGGGCTCCAGCGTGGTGACGAGGGTGGCCCCGCGGGCACCGGCACCGGCGGCGT
>JBIIHV010000220.1:0-2923 GCA_044235415.1 Ilumatobacteraceae bacterium
GCATCCACGCCGGCGAATGCCCCGGCGCGCGCCATCTCGATCTTGCCGCCGCCACCCTCCTCGGCCGGCGTGCCCATCAGGCGCAGGCGCCCGCCCGCCTCCTCCGCGACCGCTGCGAGCGCGAGACCCGCGCCCATGCCGGCCGCCGCGATGATGTTGTGGCCGCAGCCGTGGCCGATGCCGGGGAGCGCGTCGTACTCGCAGAGCACCGCGACCGTCGCGCCGCGCGAGCCCGCCTCGGCGGAGTAGGCCGTGTCGAGGCCATAGGCGCTCCGTACCGGCGCGAGTCCGTGGTCGCCTGCGAGCTGCGTCAACACCTCGTGCGCATGAAACTCGACGAAGTTCTCCTCCGGGTGCGCGTGGATGTCGCGGCTCACCGCGACGAGGTCGCCCACGATGCGGTCGACCGACTCGCACACCGCGGTCTTCAACTGTTCCCTCAGGTCCGTCATGACTTCCTCCCCTTCGTGGTCGTGGCCGATCGCCGACCCGCCGCCTTCTTCGCCGGCTGACGACGCGCCGCCCGCGGCTCGTCCGCGCCCAGCGCGAGCGAGAATCCCCCGGGCAGCACCACGTCCCCGCGGTCGAGCTCGTCGACCGACGCGCGTCCGAGTGCGCGCATCGTCGAATCCATGCCACCGCGCAGCACGTCGAGCACGTTCTCGACACCGGCCTGCCCGTTCGCGGCGAGCCCCCACAGGTACGCGCGGCCGATCATGACGGCGCGCGCGCCGAGACACAGTGCCTTCACCACGTCGCTGCCCCGCCGCACGCCGCCATCCATCGCCACCTCGACGCGGTCGCCCACTGCGTCGACCACTGCGGCAAGCGCACGGATCGGCGACGGCGTCCCGTCGAGGTTGTTCCCGCCGTGGTTCGAGACCGACAGCGCGGTCGCGCCGAGGTCGGCGACGCGGCGCGCGTCGTCCACCCTGCACACGCCCTTCACCATGAATGGCCCGTCCCACTGCGACCGGAGCCACGCCACGTCGTCCCACGTCGGCGGCGGCGTCTGCATCCACTCCCCGTACGCACCGAAGAACGTCGGCGCCGGCGACCCCGGGCGCGCCATGTTCGGTGCGGTCAGGTCCGGCAACCGGCCGGCACGCACGAACGACCACAGCCACGGCGGGCGGGACAGCGCCTGTGGCGCGAGGCGGACCGCCGACCGCAGGTCGATCCGCTCGGGGATCCACGGACTGCCCCAGTCGCGACCGTGGGAGAACGACCAGTCGAGCGTGAGGATGAGTCCCTTCGCACCCGCCGCACGCGCGAGTTCGAGACGCTCGAGCAGCGCGTCGCGGCCGCCCAGCCAATACACCTGGAACATCGTGTCGGGGTTTGCGGCGACGACGTCGCGCAGCGGCTTGCTCGCGAACGAGCTGAGCCCCATGGCGATGCCCCGCGCGGCGGCCGCCCGCGCGACGGCGACCTCGCCGTCCGGATGGACCGCCTGCACGCCGGTCGGGGAGATCACGACCGGCATGGACAACTGCATACCCATGAAGGTCCTCGAGAGGTCACGCGACGCGGGGAGGTCTGCGAGCCTCGGGGCGAACGCGATGGGATCGAACGACCCCTCGTTGCCACGGGCCGACACGCCTTTCTCCGCACCGGCCACGAGCGCCCCGAACACCGACGATGGCAGCCGACGGCGGGCCCGTTCACGGGCGATCGCGACAGTCTCGAACCACCCGCGTGCCACGGCGCGATGCTACCGATGGACTCCTTCCCGATCGATCGGGACGACCTTCGGGATCCTCGGATACAGTCACGCGAATGCTGCGCATGAAGGGAACGGCACGCGGCTGGCGCCGCACGATGGCTCTGGCGCTCGTCGCCTGCCCCGCCGCCGTCGGCGCCGCGTTGATGCTCGCGTCGCCCCTGTCGGCAGCCGCTGACGGTTCTGCCACCACCACGACCACCGTCGCCGACGATGCGGCTGCAGCCGACCTCGGGGTCATCGGCACGATCGAGGTCGTCACGGCCGACGGCTCGAAGCGCCCCGTGGGAGGCGTGGTCATCTCCGTCGTCGGCGCCGGCGAAGCGACGACCGGGGAGGATGGTTCGTTCCGCGTGCCGGTGCCCGGTCCCGGCGACTACGAGGTGACGCTCGACGTCGCGACGCTTCCGGAGGGCGTCAACCTCAAGGCTCCGGACCGCAATCCGCTCGCCACGACCGTCAGCCAGGACGGCGACAAGCGCGTGATCTTCCCGCTGATCGAGGGGGACGCGGTCGTGGCGACCGAATCCTCGGTGTCGGCCCGCCGCTTCTTCCAGTTGACGCTCGAGGGCCTGAAGCTCGGGCTCTACCTTGCGATGGCGGCGATCGGACTCTCGCTCATCTTCGGCACCACCGGGCTCGTCAACTTCGCCCACGCCGAACTCGTCTCGTTCGGCGCGCTCATGACCTATTTCTTCAACTTCTACGGGCTCGCGGGGGTGATCGGATTTCTGGCGCCGCTGCCGGGGCCATTCGGCGACGGGGTGAACTTCATCTTCGCGACGATCCTCGGCATGGTCTCCGGCGGCGTGCTCGGCTGGGCCATGAACCGGTGGGTGTTCCGGCCCGCGCGGCGCTCGGGGGTCAGCCTCCTCGCCCAGATGCTCATGACCATCGGCGGGTCCATCCTCCTGCGGTACGTGTTCGTCTACCTGTTCACCGGCAAGTTCCGCACCTACAGGGACTACTCGGCGCAGCGCGCCTCGTCGTTCCTCGGCCTCGAGCTGACGCAGAAGGACATGGTCGCCATGTCCGTCTCGGTGGTCGTCCTCCTCGCGGTCGGCTGGGTGCTGCTCAAGACCCGCACGGGGCGCGCCATGCGGGCAGTGTCCGACAACAAGGACCTCGCCGAGGCGTCGGGCATCGACGTCGAACGGGTGATCTCGCAGGTGTGGATCTTCGGCGCGGCGCTTGCGGCGC
>JBIIHV010000041.1:0-9693 GCA_044235415.1 Ilumatobacteraceae bacterium
CGCGCATCACAGCGCGTGCAACGAACTGGTCTGGTTGACGATGAGAATCCTGGTGATTGGCGCTGGCGGAGTCGGTGCTTCCATGGCCTCCATCGCGGAGACCCGGTCCTTCTTTGACGCGTTCATCCTCGCGGACATCTCGCTTGCACGCGCGGAGGATGCGATCAACCAGCTTGACGACCGCACGCGCTTCACGGCGCGCGGAGTCGACGCCCGCGACAAGGACGAGATCAAGGCCCTGATCCACGACGTCAAGGCCGACGTGGTCGTCAACGCCTGCGATCCGCGGCTCAACGAGCCCATCTTCGAGGCCGCCTTCGAGAGCCGCTGCAACTACGTCGACATGGCGATGAACCTCAGCGAGCCGCACCCGACGAATCCCTACGAGGAGATCGGCGTTCCGCTCGGCAAGGCGCAGCTGGATGCCGACCAGGCCTGGCGGGAGCGGGGCATCCTCGCGCTCGTGGGCATGGGTGTCGAGCCCGGTCTGAGCGACGTCTTCGCCCGCTATGCGGCTGACAGCCTGTTCGACACGATCGACGAGATCGGGGTCCGCGACGGATCGAACCTCTCCATCGACGGACTCGAGTTCGCCCCGACGTTCTCGATCTGGACCACCATCGAGGAGACGCTGAACCCGCCGATCGTGTGGGAGGCCGGCAGGGGGCTCCACACGACGGATTGCTTCAGCGAGCCCGAGATCTTCCACTTTCCCGCGGGCATCGGGCCGAGCGAGTGCGTCAACGTCGAGCACGAGGAGGTCCTTCTCATTCCGCGCGAGATCCAGTGCAAGCGCGTGACGTTCAAGTACAGCCTCGGCGCCGAGTTCATCGACTGGTTGAAGACCTTCGCCTACCTCGGCCTCGACAGCAAGGAACACGTGCGTGTCGGCGACGTGTCGGTGGCGCCCCGCGACGTGCTTGCGGCGGTGCTGCCGAACCCCGCGAAGCTGGGCCACCTCATGCACGGTCGGACCTGTGCGGGAACGTGGGTGAAGGGCACCTACGACGGCAAGCCGCGCGAGTTGTACCTGTACCACGTCGCAGACAACGAAACGACGATGCGCGACTGGGGATCGCAGGCCGTGCTGTGGCAGACCGCGATCTGTCCGGTGGTGGCGCTCGAGTTGTTGAGCACCGGTCACTGGAAGGGCACGGGAGTGCGCGGCGCCGAGGCGTTCCCCGCCTCGCCGTTCCTCAACCTGCTCGGTGCGTACGGTGCGCACCACGGCATGGTCGAGATGGGGCCGGGGCTCTGGCCGAGCCCCAAGCCGACGGGCCAGCCGGGCTGGGACCGTCCGGTGCGCCGAGCAGTCCGCGTCGCGTGACGTTCCGCACCCTGGTGCGCGCCGCGGCGCTGGTGGTGATCGTCGTGGTGACGGCGGTGATGTGGTCCGACGAGGCGATCGGCTGGTCGAACTCGATCATCGATGGACTCGGCGGCACGGGACAGGGCGCGTCGACGGTGCTGGAGCGCCGTCCGAAGGGGGATCTCGACCTGCACCTTGCGTCGTGGGCCCTCGTGGCTGCGCTGTGGGCGGCATCGTGCCGGTCACGACGCGTGCGATGGTGGGTGCTCGCTGCGGTGTTGGCGTGGAGTGCGACGGTGGAGTCCCTGCAGCCGGTGTTCACCGAGATTCGGACCTTCCAGCGCACCGACCTGGTCGGCAATGCGCTGGGCGTCGGGGTGGTGGCAGTGGCGATGGGCCTCGTGCATGCAAGGCGTCGCGCACCGTCGCCGTAGCTGTCCGACGAGCAATAAGGACGTTCGCCCCGTAGGCTTGTCTGCCGTGCGCGTGTCCCCGACCGTCGCTGCTGCCGTTGCACTCGCCCTCGTCGGGACGGGCGCGGCCTTCGCCGGAACCACCTCCGCATCGCAGGCACCTGCCGCGGTGCCGTCCACGGTCGACACCTCCATTCCGGGCGACTCGACCACCACGACGACGATCGATCCGCTCTCCCCGCGGCCGCTTCCGCCCGGCTCCGGGACCGGCCGGCGGGCGGTCTACTCGCTGTCCGAGCAGTACGTGTGGGTGGTGGACGTCTCCGGCGCGGTGATCCGGTCGTTCCCGGTTTCCGGCCAGCGCACCCAGCCCCGCCCCGGTTCGTACAAGGTCTTCAGCCAGTCGCTCAACTCCTTCAGTCCCGAATTGAAGGGCGTGACGTTCCGGTTCATGACGCGGTTCGCCATTGGTCGGCAGGGCGGCAACATCGGGTTCCACGAGATTCCGAAGCAGTTCGGCCGCCCGATGCAGACGGTCGAGCAGCTCGGCACCCCGCTCGGCAGCGGGTGCCTGCGGTCGTCCACCGCCGATGCCGTGTTCATGTTCCGCTGGGCAAAGCCCGGCACGCGCATCGTCGTCGTCGACTAGCGGCGCCCCATCCGTCCGACCTCCTGTCGGGCGGCTCAGGATCCGAAGCGCACCATCTCCTGCTTGAGCAGGTCGAGCCCAAGGTTGCCGAGGCGCAGGCCGTGGGCGTGCCACGCGCGGATGTCGAACGTCGAGCCCAGGCGCGACTTCGCCTCGTCGCGCAGGTCGAGCCACACGCGTTCGCCCAATTTGTACGAGATGGCCTGTGCCGGCCAGCCGAGGTAGCGGTCGATCTCCGAGCGGTTGAACGCGTCGTCGCTCGACGAACGGGCCGAGAGGAACTCGAGCATCAATTCCGGGGTCCAGTGCTCGCCGGGGTGCCACGTGCTGTCCGTGGGAATCGGCAGCCCGCAGTGCGCGCCGGTGTCAATGACCACGCGGGCGGCGCGGAAGGCCTGTGCATAGAGGTAGCCCAGTCGGTACTCGTCGTTGGCGAAGAAGCCGAGCTCGTCCATCAGCCGCTCGGCGTAGAGGGCCCATCCCTCCCCGTGTCCGGAGACGAAGGTGTTCCGCTGGAAGCGCGACAACCGGTCGCGGTTGATGGTGGCGGTGGCGACCTGCAGGTGGTGGCCCGGTACGCCCTCGTGGTACGCGGTGGTCGGCTCGCCCCAGCGGGGGAACACGGTGCGGCCGTTCGCCGGGTACCACGTGCGGCCCGGCCGCGAGAGATCCTCGCTCGGTCCCGTGTAGTACATCGCAGCGGCGCCGCCGGGCGGGGCGATCATCGCCTCGCACTGGCGGATCGAGTCGGGGATGTCGAAGTGGCCGCCCGACACGAGGAAGTCCCGCGCCTCGTCCATCAACTGCTGCAACCAGTCGCGCAACGCCTCCTCGCCGTGGACGGCACGGGCGGGGTCGGTGTCGAGCAGCGTGCGCACCTCTGCGGGAGTCGCGCCGGGAAGAATGCGCTCGCCGACCCTTCGGATCTCCTCGTCGATGCGACGCACCTCCTGCCATCCCCACGCGTAGGTCTCCGCCGCGTCGGTCTCCATCCCCAACCAGCGTCGACGTGCGAGTGCATGTCGCTCCGGCCCGATGCCGTCCTTCGGATCGGCCTGCGGTGCATAGGTCGTGCGAAGGTACGACGACGTCTCGGCGAGGGCGTCGTTCGCCGCGGCCGCGGCCCTGCGGAGGGCGTCCATCGGCGCGCCGGGAATCGCGGCGGCCTGCTCGACGAACGGACCGAAGAACCCGTCGCCCGTTGCGCGCCCCGACCAGTCGTCCAGCTGCTGGGCGACGGCGAGCGCCTGGCGGCGCGGCGCCACCACGCCGCGCGACGCGCCCAGGGACCACGACTCGCGCATGCCGGCGAACGCAGCGGGAACCTTCCCGAGCCGCTCGGCGATGGTCGACCAGTGGTCAGCGGTCTCCATCGGCATCAGATCGAACACGGCGCGCGCCGAGTCGACGTCGCCGGCGATGACGCGGATGGCGCGCAGGTGCTCGCCGGCCTCGTGTTCCGCGACGGACATCTCGAGCGATTCGCGAAGGACGCCGGCTGCGAGCCGGTCGTCGTCGGAGACCGTGGGGAGCGCGTTGAGGGCGGCGAGCGTCGACCGGTCGAGTTCGGCGCGGGCGGCGTGGCCCGCAGGGCTGAAGTCGGTCATCTCGTGGTCGTGCCCTGCGATGCCGAGGTACGTCGCGGTACCGGGGTCGAGCGCCGCGGAGCGCTCGATGTAGTCGTCGGACAAGCGGTAGACGGCAGTGGTCATGTGGACACGCTAGGCGAGGGCCTATGGCCGGCCGATGCGATCGGCTCTCGCGCACCGCTTGGGTGCGCCGTCAGGACGTGCGGTCGGGACCGTGACGGTCGACCTTGCCGACGACGATCGACTTCGTCGCGTCGTCGACATGGAGATAGACGCGGATGAGCCGCGTCCCGCGTCCGCGCCTGAGGTGGGCGCGCAGCGGCACGAACTCGCCCTGCCACGTGGCGAGGTAGTAGTCGGAGTGCTTCTGCGCCGTGCTTTCGCCGATGCTCGGGACGTAGTCGAGTCCCGCGGTTCCCTTGGCCCAGCTCTCGAGGCCGCGGAACGAGACCTTGCTGGCTCGCCAGTCGGCGACGACCCCGTTGAGCCGCACGAGGTCGAAGAGCAGCATCTTCGGGTCGGGTCCTTCCAGGTCCTCGGCGGTCTCGAAGGCTTCCTTGGCGAAGCCGAGGTTGGTGCACCGTCGCGCGGCGATGTTGATCGCATCCGCCACGGATGCGACCACGATGCTCGCGGGCTGCGACTCCCGGTAGATCTCGTACTCGACGTTGCGGGAGATGAGCAGGTCGACCTTCTTCCGCAGCTGCTCGATCTCGGCATCCTTGCGCTCGATGTCCTCGTCGCGCTCGCTGACGCGGTCGAAGAGCTCGTCGCGCTCGTTCTCGATCTGTTCGAGGATCTCGTCGAGTATGTCGATGTGCTGCCGGTCCTCGTCGTGGCGCGCACGCAGATGGTCGACGGTGCGCTGGAGATCTGCTGCGACGGCCCGCGAGTCGTGCTCGTCGGAGCGTTGGCCCGCACCCGGTGCGGGAGGGACCGCAGGCGGGGAGACGACGGTTGGCGCGTGGGCGGGACGCGGCGGCTGAGTCGGTGCGGGGCGGGGCCCCGGGGGGGGTGGGGGCACGACGAGCGGCGGCACGAACGTCGCGGCGGCGAGCACCGGTGCCACGAAGTCGCCGCCGCGGGCGTTGGCGCTGAGCTCCTGGGGGGCGTGGCTGCCGGGCCAGAGCATCAATGGGTATGCGGCGGTGACGAGTGCCGAACCCCAGAGATCGTTGAACCCCCGGATGGCCTCGTCGTCCGCGACGTGGGCGACGTGGGCGAGCCCGACAAGCGCACGTGCCACCCCGGCGGAGCGCTCCGAGCCCGTTGCACGGCCCGTGACGACGTCGACGATGATCGGCAGCCGTCTGCTGGGCGCCAGCGCAAGCGCGGCGAGCGCCTGCCCGTCGACGAAGCCGGCCACCCGCTGTGGTTCGCTGCTGACTCGGTGCTCGGCGTCGTAGACCGTCATGGTGCCGGCGGCACCGGCCACGAGTTCGAGGAGCCCGGAGCGGGGGAGCGCCGGCCGCGAGCGGAGGGGTTCGACCAGCGATCGCAGCGCCGTCTCGACGACCCGTGCCTCGAGGGTCAGCGCCCCGCGCACGGGGAGGACGGTGACGATGGTGGTGCGCCCGATTCCCTCGCGCTGGAAGGTCTCCGAGTACTGGATGCGGTACACCGGGTCGCGGTCGGCGCTCCCGACCGGCCGCAGCGTACGGAACGACGCGTTCCCGGGCAGCCGGCCCCCGGGGGCGAGTTGTTCGCTCCAGCCGTCCACGAGCGCGACGACGTCGTCCCGGATCTCGTCGTTCCACGACGATGCCGCGAGGATCACGGAGTAGGTCGTCGTCACGGCGCCGAACGCTACGGGTCGCGACCCATCCGTGTCAGATCGGAGCCCTAGGCTCGCCGACGATGCCGCGTCCCCTCGTGTTCCACCACGACAGCGGCACGTGGCGTCCACGGTGGCGGGGCCGGATCCACGCCGTCGCGCTGCTGTGCACGATCCCGGCGGGTGCGGTGCTGGCGTGGCTGACGCCCGGAGGGCTGGCGCGGATCGCCGTGGTCGTCTACGTGGTGTCGCTGGTGGCGCTCTACTCCACGTCTGCCTCGTACCATTTGTTCACCAAGACGTACCGCGCGCAACGCACCATGCAGCAGCTCGACCACGCGATGGTCTACGTGCTCATCGCGGGGACCTACACGCCGGTGTGCCTGCTGGGCCTGCCGAGCCCGCTCCGGTGGATCTTTCTTTCGGCGATCTGGGGCATGGCGGCCGTGGGCATGGGCTTGAAGGTGGCCTGGCGGGCGCGAAGGACGGCTGCTGCCCTCTACATGGTCATCGGCTGGGCGGTCGTCGCGGTCCTTCCCTGGGCCGAGTCCCGCACCGGGTGGACCAGCCTCACGCTCTACGCCCTTGGTGGCGTCATCTACACCGTGGGCGCAGTGCTCTTCTATCTCAAGCGGCCGCGGCTGAAGCCGCTCGTCTTCGGCTACCACGAGGTGTGGCACGTCATGACGGTCGTCGCGGCCGTGCTGCAGTTCGTCGCGCTCGGCGTGCTCGTGTCGAGGGTGGCGTGACGCCCGGTCCCGTGTACCCGTGAGCGGAGCAGTGGGTTCGCCGAAGGTACGGCTGGTTCGCGGGCTCGAGGAGGGGCTTCGTGACGCCATCGAGTTCCTCGACGACGGCGCCCGCGCCGCAACGCCGGCGTCGCTCTTCGCGCCGTCGGTCGTGGTCGTGCCGTCGGTCGGCGTCCGCGAGTGGCTCGCCGAGCAGTTGGCGCTGCGGCTCGGCGCGACCGGTGCGCGCGACGGCGTCGCCGCCAACGTGGACTTCCGGTTCCCCGCAGTGCTCGACCACTTCATGCCGGGCCGCCCGGAGGACGATCCGTGGTCCGTTCCTGCGATGACGTCCGCGCTGTTGTCGGTGAGCGGCTCGGAAAAGTGGCACGGGCGTCTTGCGCCGAGGATCGAGGCGGCTGGGGGGCCGCTTCGCTTCGCGAGCCGACTCGCGGATCGCTTCGACCGATACCACGCGCGGCGTCCCGCGATGATCCGTCTGTGGGAGACGGGCGCGTGGGCGCTCGCTCCCGAGGAGCCCGCCGCCGGTGGCGAGGTCCACGCGGCGGAGCTGTCCGAGCACGACCGGTGGCAGTTCGAGTTGTGGCGCGACCTGCGGGCGGCGATCGGTGCGCCGAGCCTCCCGGCACGGCTCGCGGGTGAGCTCGCCGAGCCGTCGGCGGACGTGCGCGCGTCGCTGCCACCGCGCCTGCTGATCTTCGGGTTCAGCTCGCTCGGCCAGCACCAGGTAGAGGTGATCTCGGCGATCGCGCGCTTCTCCGATGTGCAGGTCGTCTTCGTCCATCCGTCCCCGTTGCTCGCCGTCCATTGGGCGTCGTCGCCCGCCGCGCGGAACCTCGATGCCCTGCCGCGCCGCACGGTGGAGGCCGTTCCCGACGTCCTGGCATCGACGGTGCTGCCCCTCGCCCATGGCTGGTTGCGGGCGTCGCGCGAGGCGCAGCACCTGCTGGCACGGTCGGGTGTCGCGGTGGCTCCGCACCGCTCTGGCGCCGGTGTCGCGGCGCCTGCCACCGTGCTCGCTTCGCTCCAACGCGCGATCAGAGACGGCACCGCCTCGCCGACGTCGCCCGCAGGGAATGACGCCTCGCTCCTGCTCCACCGGTGCCACGGTCCGGCGCGTCAGGCCGAGGTGGCGTTCGATGCCATCGTGCAGGCGCTGCAGGACGACCCATCGCTCCACCCGCACGACATCGCGATCGTCAGTCCCGACATCGAGCGGATGGCGCCCTACCTCCGCGCCACCTTCAGCCGCGCGTACCTGGACTCAGAGGGTCGGGAGTGCCGCATCCCCCTCTCGGTCGCCGACCGGTCGTTGCAGCGCGTGGACGACGGTGCCAGGGTCTTCGTCGCGCTGCTCGACGTCGCGTGCGGGCGCCTGGATCCGGCATCCGTGCAGGCGCTCCTTGGCGATCCCGCGCTCCTCGAGTCGAGCGGCGTCACGGAGCCCGACGTCTGGTGGCAGTGGATCGCGGCGGCCGACCAGCGATGGGGGGCCGATGCGGCTCACCGGGCTCGGCACGGCGTCGAGATCACCGGTGCCGACGGCGCACCCGAGCAGCGCCACACCTGGTTGCACACGCTTCGGCGGATGCTGGTGGGTGCCGTGTCGGGGACGGGACGAGAGCCCCGGGTGGCAGGGACGGTTCCACTCCCGGACGTCGAGGTCGACGAGCTCCCGGAGGTGCTCCGCTTCGCCTCGCTCATCGCGGCGGTCGTCTCGTTGGTCGAGGCGACGAACGAGCCGCGCACGCCGTCCGGTTGGGCGGTCGCCATCGAGGACGCATTCGTCGGGCTCTGCGGCGACGACTCGCCGCTGCTCCCGTCGCCCCTTGCCACGTTGTCCGAGCTCGCGGTCCTCGGCGACGAGGTCGCCGTGCCGTTCGCAGACGCAGCGGCGTTTCTCGTTGCCCGTTGCGACGGAGTGCCCGATTCCCGCTTCAGCCGCTTCGGCGGAGTGGTGGCGACGTCCATGGCGTCGGTGCGGCTGGTGCCGTATCGGGTGCTGTGCCTCGTGGGCATCGACGACGAAGCACTGGGTGGCGGCGAGTCCGAGGGGGACGACCTCCTCGCGCGCCAGCAGCTGCTCGGGGACCCCGACCCGCGGCTCGAGCACCGCCGGGCGCTGCTCGACGCGGTCGTGTCGGCGTCGGATCGCCTCGTCATCTGCTGCAACGGCCGCAGCCTGAAGAACAACGACCCCGTCCCGTTGCCGACGCCGCTCGCAGAGCTGCTCGACGCATGCCGAGCCGTCGGAGCGGCGCCTTCGGGAGCGGCCGATGGGTCGCTCGCGCTCGAGGTCGAGCACCCCCGCCACTCGCTGAGCGCGAGGAACTTTCGGGAGGGGGGCGTCGTCGCGGGCCGGACGTGGTCGCACGCCGCGGATGCCCGGGACATCGCGGCGAGGATCGCGGCGGCGTCGGGAGGGAACTCGGCGCCGACCTGGCAGCCGGTCGAGGTGGCTGGATCGGTCCGTGCGACCGTCAGCGACCTGGTCGCCGCCGTGCACTCGCCGCTGTCGATCTTCCTCGACCGCACGCTCAAGATCTCGCGGTCCGACCGGGAGGACGTCCTCGGGGTCGAGGATTCCGCCGACATCCCGCTCGCGCTCGACGACGCGTCGTGGGCGGTTGCGGCACGCGACTGCTATCTCGCGGGAGGTGCGAGGCGTCGCGAGTGGCGCGAGGTGCTCGAGGAGTCGCAGGTGCTGCCGGTGACGGCCGGCGCCGCGGCGAGGGCACGGTCCGACATCGAGGGTGCTGCATCGGCCTTCGCGGAGGCACTCCCCCGGTCGGCATGGAGGCACGTCGAGGACCAGCGGAACGTCGAGGTCGTCTGCGCCGACGGCTCCGTCGTCGAGGCGTCGGTGCCTCCCGTGATCGAGGTGCTCGAGGAGATCGCGCTGCGGGAGGGCAAGCAGTGGCGGCACGCGCTCGAGCCGGGCAGCCGGTGGCTCTTCGATCCGACGTTCCTCGTGTCGAAGCCGACGGCCTGGCACACCTCCCGCATCTTCGTCGGCCTCATTGCAGCGGTGGCATCGGGCGAGAGGGTCGATGGCGTCCTCGCCGCGGCGCCGTATCCGGATGGAGACGACGGCGAGTCGATGATGCTCCACCGCTTCGCCCTCGCAGATCCGCTCGCACCCGACGCGGCCCTCGCATGGATCGAGGAGCTCGTCGGACTGTTGCGCCGCGCATCGGCGACGCCGATCCC
>JBIIHV010000042.1:0-9654 GCA_044235415.1 Ilumatobacteraceae bacterium
CGCGTCGTGCACGACGAACTGTTTCGTGCCAATGGTCAAGGTTCTGGATGATGCCTTCGGGATCGAACAGGGCCTCATGACCACCATTCACGCCTACACGGGAGACCAGCAGCTCGTGGACGGACCCCACAGCGACCTGCGGAGGGCCCGCGGGGCGGCGATCAACATCGTGCCGACCGGTACGGGGGCCGCCAGGGCGACGAGCCTCGTGCTGGAGGCGATGAAGGGTCGGCTCGACGGGACGTCATTGCGCGTGCCCGTGCCGACCGGATCGATCACCGACTTCGTCGCGGTGCTGCAGCGCGACGCCTCCAAGGACGACGTCAACGCGGCCTTCAAGGCCGCTGCTGCGGGTCCGTTGCGCGGAGTGTTGGAGTACACCGACGAGCCGATCGTTTCGAGTGACATCGTGACGAATCCACACAGCTGCATCTTCGACAGCGAGCTCACCATGACGATGGGCCGCATGGTGAAGGTGCTCGGCTGGTACGACAACGAATGGGGCTACTCGAACCGCCTCGTCGATCTCGTGCTGCACATCGCACGGAACAGCTGACGCGTGGCCGACGTTCCGGCGCTCGAGGATCTCGGCGACGTCAGCGGCAGGCGGGTCCTTCTGAGGACCGACTTCAACGTGCCGATGTCCGGTCCGGACGGCGCGCGGACGATCTCCGACGACTTCCGGATCCGTGCCGCGCTCCCCACCATCCAGTGGCTCGTCGCGCACGGTGCCGAAGTGACGTGCGCCAGCCACCTCGGCCGTCCGAAGGGCCACGCCGACCCCAGGTACTCGATGGAACCAGTACGTCAGCGGCTCGCGGAGCTCGCCCCCGGGGTGGCGCTGTTGGAGAACCTGCGGTTCGATCCGGGCGAGGAGGCAAACACCCCCGCCTTCGTCGCTCGGCTCGTTGCGGGCATGGACATGTACGTCAACGACGCCTTCGGGGCCGCGCACCGCGCCCATGCATCGATCGTCGGTCCGCCGAAGACGCTGCCCTCTGCTGCGGGTCGCCTGCTCCACCGTGAGGTCGAGGTGCTCGGCGGATTGAGGGAGCGGCCGCGGCGCCCGTTCGTCGCGGTCCTCGGTGGCGCCAAGGTCAGCGACAAGCTCGGAGTGATCGAGGCGCTCCGAGACCGGGTCGACGCACTCGTCATCGGGGGTGGCATGTGCTTCACGTTCCTGGCGGCCAAGGGCCATGGCGTCGGTGACTCCATCTGCGAGCGCGACCAGGTCGACACCTGCAGGCGGCTGATGCAGGACGGGCCGCCGATCCACCTGCCGGAGGATCTTGTGGGCACCGACGAGACCGGGGCGGTCCGCACCTTCGGGGCGAGGCTGCCCGACGGCGCGCGCGGGCTTGACATCGGGCCCGGCACGGCAGCGGCGTTCAGCGACGTGATCATGGACGCGGGGTGCGTCTTCTGGAACGGCCCGATGGGCATGTTCGAGGATCCGCGCTTCGCGGCCGGCACGCGGGCCGTCGCGGAGGCCATGGGTGCGACGAAGGCGTTCACGGTGGTGGGCGGGGGTGATTCCGCGGCGGCGCTCGCGCAGTTCGGGCTCGACTCCGACGTCGACCACGTGTCGACCGGCGGTGGCGCATCGCTCGAGTACCTCGAGCTCGGCGACCTGCCGGGTCTGAAGGCGCTGAGGGAGGCACCACGTGTCCGATGATCCGCTCGCGCGCAGCGGCCCGCGAAAGCCGCTCATCAGCGGCAATTGGAAGATGCACCACAACCACTTTGAGGCGATCCAGTGCGTCCAGAAGCTCGCGTACCTCCTGACGAAGGAGGACTTCGCGATGGTCGACGTCAGCATCCATCCACCCTTTACCGACCTGCGGAGCATCCAGACGCTCATCGACGCGGACGGCATGCGGATGGTGCTGGGTGCCCAGCACTGCCACTGGGAGGACAAGGGGGCGTTTACGGGGGAGGTCTCGCCCGCGTTCCTTGCGAAGCTCGGCGTCGGCTACGTGATCTGCGGCCACAGTGAGCGTCGCGAGCTGTTCGGGGAGACCGACGACATGGTGTCGAGGAAGGTCGCGTCGGTTATCCGACACGGGATGGTGCCCATTGCGTGCGTGGGGGAGACGTTGGAGGAGCGGGAGCGGGGCGAGACCGTGTCGAAGGTGCTCGGTCAGGTACGCGCGGTCCTCGCGGGTCGCACCGCCGAGCAGGTCGGGTCGATGGTCATTGCCTATGAGCCGATCTGGGCGATCGGCACGGGACGCACTGCGACGGCCGGCGACGCACAGGCCGTGCTTGGCGCAATACGAGCGCTGGTCGCCGAGGCGTCGGGTCCGCGCGCAGCGGAGCAGGTTCGGTTGCAATATGGCGGGAGCGTCAAGGCCGCCAACATCGTGGAGATGATGGTGCAGCCGGACGTCGACGGCGTGCTCGTCGGCGGCGCCAGCCTCGATCCCGCCGAGTTCGCCCGGATCGCCCAGTACCGCCTCCGACCGCTCTGATCCTCCGGCGCCTCGGCCATCCGCGGAAGGCTGGTAGCGTTTTGAACGGGCGGCACCCTGCCCCCTGATGCGGGCGTCCGCCCGCACCTCAATCGACGGGGAGGTCGATGGAATGAAGCACAGAGGAACGATGGTTCGCACGGCGGCGCTGGTCGTCGCTGGAGCTTTCGTCCTGGCGTCGTGCGGTGGGTCGGAAGACTCGGCCGCGGACGGTACGGACGACGTGACCGCAGAGGTCACGCAGGCGACCAACAATGAGACCTGCGGCACCGGCACGCTGGTGTGGGCCCACGAGCAGGAGCCAGCCGACCTGCACATCGACGATCCGGAGAATGGCCTCACGATCACTGCGTGGATTCGCGCGGGTCTGTTCGATGGCTTCTACGGCGTGTCGTCCGCGACGGAATTCGTTCCCGAGCTGCTTGCCAGCGAGGGCGTGCTGACGGAGAACGGCGACGGTTCCGTGACGGTCAACTACACCCTGCGCGACGGTCTCATGTGGTCGGACGGCACGGCGCTGACGGCTGATCATGTGAAGCAGACCTTTGACATGATCATGGCGAAGGGTGCCGATGATGCCTACATCTACCTGCTCGGTGATCGCACCGGTCTCGACTCGGTCACGGACATCACCGTGTCGTCCCCGACGTCGATGTCGGTGACGTGGAGTGCGTTCTACGCGGGATGGAAGGCGATGTTCGGCGAGGTCTACCCGATGCACATCTTCTCCTCCGACCCTGCCACTGCTGCGGCAGAGGTGAACGAGGCGCTGCGCACATGGTCACACAACGGTGCAGTGCTGCCGTCCTCCGGTCCGCTGCTCTTCGGCGAGTGGAACAAGGGCGTCAGCATGACGCTGAACTGCAACCCCGAGTACCACGGATCGGTGAGCCCAGACGCGGTCAACAGGGGCAAGGCGCAGATCGGCTCGGTGCAGATCAACTTCGTTGCTGACACGGACGCGCAGATCAACGCGGTCAAGTCGGGCGAGGCGGACATGATCATGACCCAGCCGCAGCTTGCATTCGAGGAGCTCGGCACCAATGCAGAGATCACTGTGGCATCTGCCGCCGGTCCGATCTACGAGCACTGGGGTCTCAACCTGTTCAACAAGCACCTGAAGAAGCCCGAGGTCCGCGAGGCCCTCGCGCTTGCCATCAACAAGGCTGACGTCATGGCGGGTCTCTACACCCCGCTCTTCGGCGATTCCCTCCCGGCGTCGGGTCTCGGTAACACCTACTGGATGAGCAACCAGAGCACCTATGTCGACAACCAGGGCGACGCGGGCTACGGCAAGGGCGACATTGATGCGGCGAAGGCCAAGCTCGAGTCGGCCGGGTACGTGCTCGGTGCGGACGGGATCTACGAGCATCCGACGGACGGAAAGCTGACGCTCCGCGTCGGCACCACTGGCGGCAACAAGCTCCGCGAGCTCCAGCAGCAGCTGCTGCAGGCCAAGTTCAAGGAGGCCGGCATGGAGATCGTGATCGACAACCCGCAGGGTGGCGCATACTGGAACGAGCAGCCGTTCAACGAGGAGGCGCTGAAGTGCGCCGGTTCGGGCGGTACCGAGGGCAATTGCGAGGTCTGGGACATCGCCCAGTTCGCGTGGGTCGGTGGGCCGTGGCCAGGTGGCATGTCGGCGAGCTATCGGACGGGTGCGGGCAGCAACATCTACGGCTTCGCCAACGCGGAGTTCGATGCCAAGGCCGATGAGTGCGACGCGACGGTTGACGATTCCGTTCGTGCGGCGTGCTACAACGAGCTCGACCTCTACGTGACGACACTCACGAAGGACGCCCAGAACGGGCTCTTCATGATCCCGCTCACGCAGAAGCCGTCGTTCTATGCGGTGTCCAACACGCGCCTCGCCTTCTTTGGCGTGGCACCGGACGCGAACACGGCCGGCCCGCTGGCCAACGTCGTCGATTTCAAGAAGAACTAGTTCTTCGACGCTCGACTGAATGGAAAGGGGCCCCGGGCAACCGGGGCCCCTTTTGTCGTTTGGAACCTTGGCCGCGGGTACGATCGGCTCATGCGGTTCGGGGGAGCAGCGTGCTGACGTACGTCGTTCGACGCGTCTTGTCGACCGTTCCGGTTTTCTTCGTGGCGCTCTTCCTCGTCCATGTCGGGGTCTCGTCGACGACCGATCCCCTGGCAAATTCGCGGCTGTGCCTCCCGCGGTGCCAAGCCGGCTACGACATGCTGGTCGAGAAGTACGAACTCGACAAGAGCATCTGGCAACGGCCCTTCACATGGTTCGGCAATGCGGCACGCGGCGACCTTGGATTCAGCGAGGTGCTGGGTGATCCGGTGAGCACGGTGCTGCTCGAGCGTGGCGGCAACACCGCCATTCTGGCGGTTCCTGCGTTCCTGTTGTCGGCGATTCTCGCCGTGCTGCTGTCGGTCTACTCGGCTCGCAAGCAGTATTCGCGGGGCGACTATGTCCTGACCGGGTTCTCGTTCGTTGGCTTGGCGCTCCCGACCTTCTTCATCGGGCTGTTTCTGCAGGTGTTCTTCGGGGTCTGGTTCCAGGGTTGGACAGGAATGAAGCCGTTCTACACCAGCCTCAAGCGAGATGACTCGTGGCTCCACCTGTTGCAGAGCGCCACACTCCCGATCCTCACCTTGACGATCGTCAGTGTCGCTGCCGACAGCCGCTTCGGACGGGCCAGCATGCTGGAGGTGGTCAACAGCGACTACATCCGCACGGCACGCGCCAAGGGTCTTTCCGAGCGAACCGTCATCTGGAAGCACGCCCTCAGGAATGCACTCATTCCTCTGGTGACATTGTGGGCGCTCGGATTCGCGGCGCTCCTCGGCGGTTCGGTCATTACCGAGACGATCTTCTCCTGGCCGGGTCTCGGACCCGCATTCCTCGCAGCCCTCTCGAAACCGGATCTCGATCTGGTCATGGGAATCTGCATCTTCGCCGCCGCGATCGCAATCGTGTTCAACCTCATCGCGGACATCCTGTACGGCGTGCTGGACCCGAGGATCCGTCTTGACTGACGTGACGTCCGCGGTCGACGGCGCGGCCGCGCCCCGCAGCTTCGCCCGCCTCGCGCTCGCGCGGTTCCTGCGGCATCGACTCGCCCTGCTCGGCGCTTTCGGCCTCCTGTTCCTTGTCGTTGCGTTCTTCACCGGGCCGTCTCTCTCACCCCATGCCTTCGACGCGGTGGACATCGCGAACCGGCTTGCCGGACCGAGCGCGTCGCACCCGTTCGGAACCGACGAGATCGGTCGCGACCTGTTCGTCAGGACCATGCTCGGCGGGCAGTACTCGTTTCGTGTCGCGCTCCTCGTTGCCCTCCTTGCGACGGCGCTCGGTACCGTGCTCGGCGCGGTTGCCGGCTACTTCGGCAGGGTTGCGGACGTCGCCATCAGTCAGTTGATCAACGTCCTGCTCATCGTTCCTTCGTTCATCGTTCTCGCGGTCTTCGCGAACCGGTTCGGCGCATCCCCGACCGGCATCGCCGTGGTGCTTTCTGCGCTCCTGTGGACGCGGATCGCTCGCATCGTCCGGGGCGTGGTCATGCAGTACAAGGAGCAGGAGTTCGTTCTCGCGGCAAGGGCGGTTGGCGCCCGCCCTGCGCGAATCGTGGCACGGCACATCCTGCCCAACGTGCTCGGCTCGGTGCTGGTGGAGGTGACCCTGCTGCTCGGCACGGCAATCGTGCTGGAGTCGACCCTGTCGTTCCTCGGACTCGGCGTCAGGCCGCCGATCCCTACCCTCGGCAACCTCATCCAGCAGTCCAAGGGGGCGATCGACGACGAACCTCTGCGGGTCCTCCTTCCGGGTTTCGTCGTGGTGTTCTTCGTCCTCTGCGTCAATTTCCTCGGTGACGGCCTGCGCGATGCGCTCGACCCCAAGTCGAGGAGGGCCTGATGGCCACCCCGCTCCTGACCGTCACCGATCTGCACGTGTCCTTTGCGACCGACGGCGGGACGGTCAGTGCCGTGAATGGCGTCTCATTCTCGCTCGACCGAGGGGAGAGCCTTGCGGTCGTCGGCGAGTCGGGGTCGGGAAAGACCGTCACTGCAATGGCAATGATGGGGCTGTTGGACCGCTCTGCGACGATGTCCGGATCGGCGGTCTTCGAGGGACACGACCTCGTGGGGCTGGACGAGCCGACGATGCGCTCGCTGCGTGGACGGCGCATCGGCATGATCT
The DNA here is from genome assembly GCA_044235415.1 of Ilumatobacteraceae bacterium. Classification (GTDB taxonomy): domain Bacteria; phylum Actinomycetota; class Acidimicrobiia; order Acidimicrobiales; family Ilumatobacteraceae; genus UBA3006. The sequence continues at coordinate 6,646 of JBIIHV010000042.1, forward strand.
TCCAGGACCCGATGACCGCCCTCAACCCGGTCTTCACCGTGGGCGCCCAGATTGCCGAGGCGCTGCGGGCCCATGCAAAGGTGGGGAAGGACGTCGCACGGGCGCGCGCAGTCGAATTGCTCGACCTGGTCGGCGTACCCGAGCCGCACCGCCGCGTGCGGCAGTACCCGCACGAGTTTTCCGGTGGCATGCGGCAGCGCGCCATGATCGCCATGGCGATTTCCAATGAGCCGGTGCTCCTCATTGCGGATGAGCCGACCACGGCGCTCGACGTGACGGTGCAGGCGCAGGTGATGGAGGTCATCCGCACGGCCCAGAAGTTGACGTCATCGGCGTTGATGCTGATCACCCACGACCTCGGTCTGGTGGCGGGATTCGCCGACCGGGTGCAGGTGATGTACGCCGGACGCATCGTCGAGCACGGGTCCGTGGACGGAGTGTTCTACCGCCCGCGAAACCCCTACACCTCGGCACTGCTGCGCTCGATCCCGTCTCGAGTGGCCGAGCGAGGCAGCAGGCTGGCATCGATCGGTGGCTCGCCGCCCGACCTCCTGCACCTTCCAGCGGGTTGCGCGTTCAAGCCCCGGTGCGAACACGCAGATGACCAGTGTGGGGAGCGGGTTCCTGATCTTGAGTCCGTCGAACCGGGACACGAGACGAGGTGCCGTCGGCACCGCGACCTTCCTGTGGGGGCTCCGTGAGTCTCTTGGTGGTCCGCAACCTCGTGTCGAGGTATCCCGTGCGCGGTGGACTCATGCGACGGACGATCGGCCACGTGCACGCACTGAACGACGTGAGCTTCGACGTCGCCGATGGAGAGACGCTGGGCGTCGTGGGTGAATCAGGCTGCGGAAAGACGACGCTGGGACGGTCGATCATGCGACTGGTGGAGCCCGACTCGGGCTCGATCCGGTTCGACGGGCGAGACGTCATGGCCGCGTCGGGTCGCGAGTTGCGTGATCTCCGCCAACACCTCCAGATGGTCTTCCAGGATCCGTACGCATCCCTCAACCCGCGACTTCCGGTCGGCGACATCGTGGGTGAGCCGCTCGCCGTGCATGGATGGGACCGTACGCGTGCGCGCGAGCGCATCGCGGAGATGCTCGTCGCGGTCGGTCTGCTGCCCGAGCATGCGGCGCGCTACCCCCACGAGTTTTCTGGCGGGCAGCGGCAACGGATCGGCATTGCACGGGCGCTCGCCCTTGGTCCGCGCATGCTCATCCTCGACGAGCCGGTGTCGGCGCTCGACGTCAGCATCCAGGCCCAGATCCTCAACCTGCTCGCCGACATCCGCGCGCGTATGTCGCTCTCGATGATCTTCATCGCCCACGACCTGTCGGTCGTCCGCCACGTGAGCGACAGGATCGCGGTGATGTACCTCGGCAGGATCGTCGAGCTCGCAGGGCGCGACGATCTCTATGACGAACCGGCACACCCCTACACGGCGTCCCTGCTGTCCGCGGTGCCGATCGCCGATCCTCGCGAGGAGCGCCGACGGGAGAGGATCGTGCTCGTCGGTGACGTGCCGAGCCCCACCAACCCTCCCAGCGGGTGCGAATTCCGGACCCGCTGTCCGGTCGTGCAGCCACGCTGTGCCGATGAGCGACCGGAGCTCACGGTACGGGGCGACAGATTGGTCGCCTGCCACGTTCCCCTCCGCAGGGGAGAGACCATCGCGGCAAGGGTCTCGTCCGCCCGGTGAAGGTCGTTGTGCGATGCAGCCCCCCGCGGCTGCTCGGTTCGCTGATGGGTTCGATGTTGGTGGTCACGTTGCTCGTCATCCGCGTCCGGGAACTCGGATGGGGAGTTGTCGAGGCGGTGCTCGGAATCGCCACGATGGCCTCACTGGCGCTGCTCGCCGCCAACTATCCGCTCCGGACCGTGTTCGACGGAGAGGAGGTGCGGATACGGACGGCGGCGAGGACTCGTCGCATCCGGTGGGACGAGGTGATCTCGGTTCGCCGGACCCGTGGCCGCCAGTCGCGCGCGTCGTCCGGTATCCCGCCCGTGCGCGGTGGTCTCGTGCTGGTCACGTCCCGCGGAGCCGTGCTCGCGTCGGATCGACGCGAGTCGCCCGATTTCAACGAGGATCTGGCGACGTTGCTCGATGGTGTGTCGCCGGCACTGGCCGATTCCGTCCGCTCGGCTCCGCGGGCCGGGCGATAGGATCGGACCGTGCGCTCACTCGTCACTGCAATCGTTCTCTTCGTGAACATCGCCTCGATGGTCGCCATGATCGTCGGCGTGCTGCTGCACAGCGGGCGTGGCGGCGGATTGAGCGACATGTTCGGTGGTGGAGGCGGAACCGCCCTCGGGTCGGCGGCGGCTGAGCGCAACTTGAACCGGATCACCACCGTGCTCGCCCTTGCATGGTTGTTCAGCGTCGTGGCCCTGGGGATGCTGCTCACCTGAGCCCATCGCGAGGTTGTCCACCGCCTCCAAGCGGTAGACTTTTGCCCACGTCGAAGTGGCGAAATTGGCAGACGCACCAGCTTGAGGGGCTGGCGCTCGAAAGGGCGTGGGGGTTCAAGTCCCCCCTTCGACACCAAAGTCCTGAAGTCGTCGAGTTCGTCGCTGTTTGACGAGTTCGATTTCGGTTCCTGCCGTATGCGCCGGTTTAGGCTCCTCCCGTGTCGCAGGCTCCGGAGCCAAAGGTCCGTCTATTGCTGGTGTTGGCCTTCGTCATTGCCGTGTTGTCGGTCGGGGCGTATGCGGTGGACACGCCGTCTGCGTTCCTGATCGCCCTGATTCCGCTGTCGTATGCGGTTCCCGCCATTGTCTGGCTCGACCGGCTTGAGCCCGAGCCGCGAGCCATGCGTTGGAACGCCTTTCTCTGGGGTGCAGGCGTCTCGACACTCGTCGCGGGTATAGCCAACGAGGTCACCGCCGCAACGGTCGGGTCTACTGCAGCGCTCGTCATCAGCGCCCCAGTGGTGGAAGAGGTCATGAAGACTGTCGGAATCCTTTGGGCTGCAAAACGGCATCAGGTGGACACCCCACTCGACGGTG
>JBIIHV010000221.1:0-2896 GCA_044235415.1 Ilumatobacteraceae bacterium
ACTCACCGACACGCAGGATGCGATCGTCGAGACCGCGCGCCAGTTCACCGAGCGCGAGCTGGTCCCCCACGAGGAGACCGTCGAGCGCCTCGGCACCGTGCCGCCCGAACTCGTGGAGCAGATCAAGCGTCGCTCGATCGACGCCGGCATCTACGCGTGCAACATGCCGGCCGAGCACGGCGGCGGCGGGCTCGACTCGTTCGACACGACCCTCGTCGACCGCGAATTCGGCGCCACCTCCTATGCGCTGCACTACATCGTGGCGCGACCCTCCAACATCCTGCGCGCATGCACGGGCTCCCAGGTGCAGGAGTACCTCGTGCCGACGATCACGGGAGACCGGGTCGAGTGCCTCGCCATGAGCGAGCCCGACGCCGGTTCGGACGTGCGCGGCATGAAGTGCACGGCCGCGCCCGACGGCGACGACTGGGTCGTCACCGGCACCAAGCACTTCATCAGCCACGCCGACCTCGCGGACTACGTCATCCTGTTCGCCGCGACGGGCGAGGAGCAGACCGCAAAGGGCCCGAAGAAGCGCATCACCGGCTTCCTCGTCGACCTCGACTCCCCCGGGTGCGAGCGGGTCGCCGGCTACAACTGCGTCTCGAACTCGGGCTACCACAACCTCATCCTCAACTTCGACGGGTGCCGCGTGCCCGGACGCAACGTGCTGGGCGAGCCGCACCGCGGGTTCGACGTGGCGAACCAATGGCTGGGCGCGACGCGCCTGCAGGTGGCGGCGGTGTGCGTGGGTCGCGCGCGGCGCGCGCTGCGACTGGCCACCGAGTGGGCCGCCACGCGCGAGCAGTTCGGCCAGCAGATCGGCAAGTTCCAGGGCGTGTCCTTCAAGCTGGCGGACATGCAGGTTCGGCTGGACGCGGCGGAGCTGCTGACGCTGCGCGCCGCGTGGAACGACGCGAACGGCCGCTTCGACGACGCCGAGGTGGCGATGGCCAAGGTGTACGCGAGCGAGATGTGCCAGTACGTCACCGACGAGGCCATCCAGATCTTCGGCGGCATGGGGCTCATGGACGAGCTGCCCCTCGAGCGCATGTGGCGCGACACGCGGGTCGACCGCATCTGGGACGGCACCAGCGAGATCCAGCGGCACATCATCTCGCGGCAGATGCTCCGCCGCTTCGGGGGCTAGGTGGCCGCGCTCGGCCGCCTCCTGCGGCCGCGCAGCATCGCCGTCGTCGGCGGCGACCCCGCCGCGCGGGTGGTCGACCAGTGCCGCCGTCTCGGCTTCGACGGCGAGATCTGGCCGGTGCACCCGCGCCGCACCGAGATGCACGGCGTGCCGTGCGTGCCGTCCATCGCCGACCTGCCCTCGCCGCCCGACGCCGCGTTCGTCGCCGTGAACCGGCGCCTCACCGTCGCCGCGCTCGCGGACCTCGCCGCGATGGGAGCCGGCGGGGCGGTCTGCTACGCGTCGGGGTTCGCCGAATCGGGCGACGCCGCACTGCAGGACGAATTCGTGGCTGCGGCCGGCTCCATGCCCGCGCTGGGCCCGAACTGCTACGGCTACGTCAACGCGATGGACGGCGTGGCCATGTGGCCCGACGAGCACGGGTGCGGCCGCACCGACGGCGGCGCCGGCATCGTCTCACAGAGCGGCAACGTGGGCCTCAACCTCACGCTGCAGCGCCGTGGCCTGCGCATCGCGTCGCTCGTCACGGTCGGCAACCAGGCCGTGTGCGGCGTGGAGGACGTGCTCGAGTCGTTCCTCGACGACGACAGAGTCCGCACCGTCGGGCTGTTCCTCGAGGCGCTGCGCGATCCCCGACGCTTCGCCGCCCTCTCCGAGCGCGCACACCGGCAGGGTGTGCCGATCGTCGCGCTGCAGACCGGCCGGTCCGAGGCAGGGGCGGCCATCGCCGCGTCCCACACGGCCTCGCTCGCCGGCAACCGCGAGGCGTACGCAGCGCTGTTCGAGCGCTGCGGCGTCGCCACCGTGGACACACCGGCGGAACTCGTCGAGACCCTGAAGTTGCTCGCGGCGGGCGGGCCGTTGCGCGGGCCGCGCATGGCCTCGCTGTCGTGCTCGGGCGGCGAGGCATCCCTGGTCGCCGACCTCTCGGAGCGCACGACACTGCGGTTCGAGTCCTTTCCCGCCGACCAGCGCGCCCGCATCGAGTCGACGCTCGACGAACTGGTCTCCGTCGCCAACCCGTTCGACTACCACACGTTCATGTGGGGCGACCGGCCGCGCATGTCGGCGACCTTTGCCGAGGTGATGGACGGCCCCATCGACGCCACGATGCTCGTCCTCGACGCGCCGCCCGCCGAGGGGCAGGATCCATCCACCTGGATCGCCGCCGCCGAGGCACTCGCCGACGCCGCCGACCGGCGCGGCAGCCGAGCGGTCGTCGTGGCGACGCTGCCCGAGTGCGTACCCGATGCGTTGCGCGACGCGGTCGAGCCTCGGGGCATTCCGGTCCTCCAGGGCCTCGGCGAGGCCATGACCGCCCTCGACCGCGGGGCGTGGCTCGGCGCCTCGTCGGCGCTCCCGCCGCCCGCCTCCGTCTCGGCTCCGGGACGCTCCGTGGTGCTCGACGAACATGCCGCGAAGACGCTCCTCGGCGCCCGAGGCGTCGCCGTTCCCGTCGGTGTCCGTACCGATCGAGCCGGGGCCGCCGCAGCCGCCGCGTCGATCGGCTATCCGGTGACCCTGAAGGCGCTCGGACTCGCGCACAAGAGCGAGCACGGAGCCGTGGCCGTCGGCATCGCCGACGAACCGGAGCTCGTGCGCGCCATCGCCCGCATGCCGGACAGCCCCGACGGATACCTCGTGGAGCAGACCGTCGCCGGCCCCGCCGCAGAGGTCCTTGTGTCCGTGCGCCGCGCCGCGCCCGTCGGCTGGGTGCTGACGGTCGGGACAGGCGGAGTGACGACC
>JBIIHV010000043.1:0-9619 GCA_044235415.1 Ilumatobacteraceae bacterium
GCGAGACGCGCGGTGGCGGACTCCCAGTCGAGGGCCTCGGCGAGCGTCATCGCGCCATCCGGCACCTCCAGGCCGGCGCGGTGCGACAGCACGTCGCGCACCTCGATCCGCTCCTTCCCGGCCGCGGCGAACTCGGGCCACACCGACGACACGCGGTCGCCGAACCCGACCAGTCCGCGCTGCACGCACATCGCGAGCGCCGTCGCGACGACGCCCTTCGTCGTGCTGAACACCACCTGCAGCGTCGTGCGACCGTACGGCACCGTCCGTGCACGGTCGGCCCACCCGCCGGCGAGGTCGACCACGGGTTCGCCGTGGTGGAACACGGCCACCGCGGCACCGAGGTCGGCACCCGAGGCGAGGTTCGCCGCGAGGACGTCCCGCACCCTGCCCCATCCCGGGGCGCACCAGCCGTCGAGCTCGACGGTCACGGAACCGCGGTCAGCCGTCGACGAGTTCGCGCAGCACCTCGATCTGGCGCACCGGATCGGGCCCCACGGGGTTCACCTGCAGCATCGTCACGCCGGCCTCGCGGTAGGCCGCGATGCGCTCCTTCACCCAGCCTCGGGGACCCACCAGGTGCGAGTGCAGGAGCCACTCGCCCGGTACCTTCGCCGCCGCCTCGTCCTTCTTGCCGTCGAGGTAGAGGTCCTGGATCTCGGTCGCCTCGCGCTCGTAGCCGTATGCGCGGCAGCTGTCGTTGTAGAAGTTCTTGCCACGTGCCCCCATCCCACCGACGTACAGCGCCGTGCTCGGACGGGCGAAGTCGAGCACCTGCGACTGCTGCTCCGCGCCGAGCGAGTCGTCGATGAGCAGCATGCCGCCGGCCGACACCTCGAGCGGCGCGAGCGACGGGTCGCGCTTGGCCAGGCCGGCGGCGAGCGCCGTGCCCCACACCGACCCCATGCGCTCCGGCCACACGAAGATCGGCATCCAGCCGTCCGCCACCTCGGCGGTCGCCTCGACGCTCTTACCCATGAGGGACGCCCACCAGATCGGGATGCGCGGGCGGACGGGCTTGTTGATCAGCTTCAACGGCTTGCCGAGCCCGATCCCCTGCCCCTTCGGCAGCGGCACCTGCACGGTGCGACCCGAGTACTCCAGCGGCTTCTCGCGCCGCCAGACCTCGCGGCACACGTCGATGTACTCGCGGATCCGCACCATCGGCTGCTCGTACGGCACCCCGTGGAACCCCTCGACCACCTGCGCACCCGACGCGCCGAGACCCAGGATGAACCTGCCGCCACTCACATAGTCGCACCCGGCCGCCGTCATCGCCATGAGCGCCGGCGTGCGCGAGTACACGTTGACGATCCCGGTGCCGATCTGCACCCTGCTGGTCACGCCCGCGAGGTAGCCGATCTGCGAGATCGAGTCGTACGAGTACGCCTCGGCCACCCACACGACGTCGAGTCCGACCTTCTCGAGCTCGACCACCTGCCGCGCCGTGTCGTGGAACTCGCCCACGTAGTTGATCATCATCGACAGCTTCATGGACGACCTCGCGGTTCCGTCGGGACGCCGCGACGCTAGTTGACCTGGCGGGTACGGCCCTCCCAGTACGGCGCGCGGAGGTCCTTCTTCAGGATCTTCCCGCTGGGGTTGCGGGGCAACGCGTCGGCCCACGCCACCGACTTGGGCGTCTTGAACCCGGCGAGGCGCTCGCGCGCGAACGCGACGATCTCCTCCTCGGTCACCTCGACGCCCGCCTTGCGCACCACGATCGCCTTGGGCACCTCGCCCCACTTCTCGTCGGGAACGCCGATGACCGCCACGTCCGCGATGGCCGGGTGCGCCATGAGCGCATTCTCGACCTCGGCCGGGTAGACGTTCTCGCCGCCGGAGACGATCATGTCCTTGACGCGGTCGTAGATGTAGACGTAGCCCTCCTCGTCGAGGTAGGCCGCGTCACCCGAACGGAACCAGCCGTCCGCGGTGATCGCCTTGCTGGTCTCCTCGGGCATGTTCCAGTAGCCCTTCATGATCTGCGGACCCTTGATCCAGACCTCGCCGACCTCGCCGGTCGGGACGTCCTTCCCCGTGTCGGAGTCGACGATGCGGAGCTGCATGCCGGGCACGACCTTGCCGCACGACCGGAGCAGCTTCTTGCGGGGCCCGTCCAGGTCGTGCTCGTCGGGCATCAGGATCGTCGTCGCACCCGTGGTCTCGGTGAGGCCGTAAACCTGCATGAAGTTGGTCTTGAAGGCCTTGATCGAACCGGCGAGCACCTCCTCGCTGATCGGCGAGGCGCCGTAGGCAATGAGCTGCAGGCTGGAGAAGTCGGCCTTGTCCAGGTCCGGCACCATCAGCGTGAACTGCAGCAGCACCGGCACCACGAACGCGTGGGTGATGCGGTGCTTCCCGATCATCTGCACCATCTCGACCGGGTTGATCTCGCGCACGATGACCGTCGTCGCCCCCATCGCCTGGCCCGCGGTGGCCCAGCCGCCGCCGCCGATGTGGAACAGCGGCATCGCCGCCATGTTCACGGTCTCCGGTCCGAAGCCCCAGATCTGGCGGGCAAAGGGCAGCAGCGCGAAGAAGTTGTCGTTCGTGAGCATCACGCCCTTCGGGCGGCCCGTGGTGCCGCTCGAGTAGAGCTGGAACGCAACGTCACCGGCGGCGGCCGTCGTTCCGGGGTCGGTTGCGGGGTGCGACGACGCCCACGACTCGTAGTCCTTGTGCGAGGCGTGGCCACCGATGACGACGATGGTCGTCACGTGCGACAGGTTGCCGGCGATCGCATCCAGCACCGGCACGAAGTCCGGCCCGACGACGAGCACCTTGGCGCGCGAGTCGTTCACGACGTACTCGACCTCGGGCGCCGCGAGCCTCCAGTTCACGTCCACGCTCACCGCGTTCAGCAGCGCGCACCCGTAGAACACCTCGAAGTGCTCGATGCCGTTCTTGTCGAGGAACGCCACGCGGTCCTGCGGACCGACGCCCGCCGCCTTCAGCGCCTGCGCGACCTGGCACGAGCGCGCGTACAGCTCTGCCCACGTCAGCTGCCGGTCCCCCAGGATCAGCGCAGGCTTGGCCCCCAGCTCCGGCCCATAGGTCCGGATGATGCTTGCAATGTCAGTTGGTTCAGTCCCCATGTGGCGAACGGTACCGACCTGTTTTTCGGCGTGCCAATCCGAGCCGGAACTCGTCGGAGGAGCCCCCGTCGTTCCGGCCGGGGGGCGGCACAGGACCACGTCGACCGCCACACTGGGGGCGTGCCGGTACGACGCGAGGTGCCCTCCACCGACTCCGTGGTGGTCGCGCTGCACGACCACGACCCTGGATCGACCCGTCCGGCGGTGCTGTTCGCCCACGCCTCGGGCTTCCACGGCCGCTGCTTCGACCCCGTGGCGGACGCCCTGCGGCCGTCCCTGCACTGCCTCGCCCTCGATCTGCGCGGATTCGGCGACTCCGCCGTCGAGCCCGGCTGGCGCGTGCGGTGGGGGGCGTTCGGCGACGACGCCCTCGCCGCAGCGCGGGCGGCCGCGGAGCACGGACCCGTCATCGGGGCGGGACACTCGCTCGGCGGCTCGTCGCTCGTCATGGCGGCGCTCCGGGAGCCGTCGCTCTTCCGGGCCCTCGTGCTGTACGAGCCCATCATCTTCCCCGCCAGTGTGCGCGCCCACCGTGGTCCCAGCCCGCTCGCCGACGGAGCGCGGAGGCGCCGTCGGCGGTTCGCGTCCTTCGACGACGCGCTCGCCAACTACGCCGCAAAGCCTCCGATGAATGCCTTCGACCCGCGGGCGCTGCGCGCCTACGTCGAGCACGGATTCAGGGACGACGGCGACGGGGTGGTCCTCAAGTGCGACCCCGAGCACGAGGCGCAGACCTACGAGACCGGTTCCGTGCACGAGACCTGGGACGAGCTCGCCGATCTGCGCACGCCCGTGTGGCTAGTTTCGGGCGTCGTGGCGCCCATGACCCCCGCTTCCTTCGTCGAGCCGCTCGCCGCAGCGATGACCGCCGCGTCGACCGTGCGGCCCACCGTGGTGTCGTGGCCGGATCGCGGCCACTTCGGCCCGCTCGAGGATCCGGCGCGGTTCGCCGGGCTGATCCTCGACGTGCACGACTCGGTGCCCGCGTCGCCGGCGGCGCCATGATCTTCGACGTCCCGACGACCCTCTCGCCCTCGCGCATTTCGTCGTTCGAGAACTGTCCCCTCCAGTTCCGGTTCGCCAACCTGCAGGGGCTCCCGCAACCGCCACAGGTGCACCTCGTCCGAGGCAACGCCGTGCACCGCGCGCTCGAGCTGCTGTTCGGCGACGAACCCGCCGCGCGCACGCAGTCGCGGGCGACGGCGACGCTCGCCGAGGCGCGGGCAGAATTTGCGACCGACGCCAACTACGTCGGGTTGGGCATGTCGGGCGCCGACGAGGACGCGTTCTGGTCCGAGTGCGCCCGCCTCGTCGACAACTACTTCACGATGGAGGACCCGTCGACCGTGTCGGGTGCCGAACTCGAGACCTGGGTCGAGGCGCCGATCGGCAGGGTCACCGTCCGCGGGTACATCGACCGCATGGAGCGCGACGCCGACGGCCGGCTCGTCATCTCCGACTACAAGACCGGCAAGGCGCCGAACCCGAACTACGAGGACAGGGCCATGGCGCAGCTGCAGGTGTACGCCTACCTCGTGCGCGAGATGCGCGGCGAGATGCCGTCGGCCCTGCGCCTCTACTTCGTGCGCGACAAGGTACGGATCGACCGCACGCCGTCGGAGCAGTCGCTGCGCCACGTCGAGCGCCGCACCACCGGCGTCCACGACGCGATCGCACGGTCGTGCGAGACGGGCGTGTTCGCGACGAAGAAGGGGCCGCTCTGCAACTTCTGCGCATTCAGGTCGTGGTGCCCCGAGTTCGGGGGCGATCCGGCACGGGCGGCAGACGAGGCCCCGCTCGCCGTGCGGCCGCGATGAACGTCGCGGCCTTCGACGAACGCGTCGACCGGGCGCTCGAGCCGCTGCGCAACGTCCGCGGCGCCAAGCTGGTGTTCAGCGCGGCCACCGCCCTCGGCGACTTCGGCCTCGCATGGCACCTCATCGGACTCGTCCGCGCGATCGGCAGCACGTCGCGCCTGCGCGAGGCCCTGTGGCTGTCGGCCATGGTCGGCATCGAGAGCCTCCTGCTCAACCAGGGGCTCAAGCGGCTGTTCCGGCGCTCGCGACCCACGGAGCGGGGCGACGGCCGCTTCGTGCTGCGCAAGCCGCGCACGTCGAGCTTTCCGAGCGGGCACGCCTCGTCGGCCTTCTTCTCCGCGATCGTGCTCACGGCGCTGCTGCCGTGGCCGCTGTCGGCTGCGTGCTTCGTGCTCGCGGCCGTCATTGCGACCAGCCGCGTGGCGGTGCGGATCCACCATGCCAGCGACGTGGTCGGCGGCATCGTCGCCGGCTCGGCGATGGGCGTCGTCGGCCTCCTGGTGATGCGGTCCCTCGTGCTCGCCTAGCTCGGGAATACCGCGGTGCGGGACGGCGTTCCACGGGAGGTGCTGCGCTTCGCGATCACCTACGACTACCGGTGCCCGTTCGGCCGCATCGTGCACGACCACGTCACGACGGCGCTCGCCGCGGGAGCGGAGTGGGAGGTCGGGTTCCTCCCCTTCTGCCTCGGCCAACCGCACGTCGCCGAGGGCGAACCGCCGCTCTGGGAGCGCCCGAACGACGACTCCGGACTCCTCGCGCTGCAGGCGTCCATCGCACTGCGGGACGGCCAGTCCGGTGCATTCCTCGGCTTCCACCGCGACGTCTACGAGTGGCGGCACCGCGAGGCGGGCAACCTGCGCGACCGTGCCGCTCTCTCCGCCTTCGCCGCACGGCACGGCGCCGATCCGGATGCGATGTGGGCCGACGTCGATGGCGGCGCCCCGCTCGCCACGATCGCACGGGAGCACGAGGGGTACGCGCGCTCGCACGCGGTGTGGGGGGTGCCGACCTTCGTCGTCGGCGACGCGGCCGTGTTCGTGCGGCTCATGCGCGGCCCCGACGGCGACGCGGACGCCGCGCGGGAGGCCGTCACGCGGATCGTCGAGATGATCGGCTGGCGGGACCTCAACGAGTTCAAGCACACATCGATCCCCGCCTGACCCCCGTTCCGCACGGCACCGGTAGCCTGCGCGGCGGTTGCCCATGGCGCACGATGCACCCCGATTCGACGGCCGCATGAGCGATGCCGAGGCGCTGATGTGGCGCCTCGAGAAGGACCGGCACCTGTCGTCCACCTTTGCGAACCTGACGATCCTCGACCGCCCACCGGACCTCGAGGTGCTGCGCGAGCGCATGCGACGCGCGACCGGCGCCGTGCCGAGGCTGCGGCAGTGCGTCCAACCCGCTCCCGGGGGCATCGGTACGCCCACGTGGGTGGACGACCCCGAGTTCGACGTCCGGTGGCACGTCCGTCGCATCGCCCTCGCGCCGCCGGGGAACATGCGCCAGCTGCAGGACCTCGTGGCACTGATCGCCTCCGATCCGTTCGACCGCACCCGTCCGCTCTGGCAGTTCACCGTCGTCGAGGGGCTCGTCGACGGCCGCGCCGCGCTGATCCAGAAGCTCCACCACACCTTCGCCGACGGACAGGCGAGCATCGCGCTGTCGATGCAGTTCCTCGACCTCGAGCGCACGCCGGCACCGCGGCCCGCCGAACACGGAGGCGGAACGCACGACGGCGATGCGCACGTCGCCGATGGTGCGGGCACCGACCCCGCTCCGGAGGGCGGCGACCGCGAACCCGGCGCCGAGCCGGGGAACGGCGACCCCCTCGTCGCGATCCTTGCCGAACTCGCGCGCGGGCCGATCGCGGCCCTGCGCCAGGTGCGCGACCTCGTCGCCGATCCGGGGGCCCTGTCCGGCGAGCAGCTCGCCGCGACGCTGCGGACGCTCGCCGCCGAGCTCGGTGAGTCGGGTTCGGCGCGGTCGCCGCTGTGGACCCAACGGTCGCTGCGGCGCCGCATGGAGGTGCTCGGTGCGCCGTTCGAACCGATGCGCGACGCGTGCCGTTCGCTCGGTGGCACGCTCAACGCGGGATTCCTCACGGTCGTGGCGCACGCCGCGGGGCGCTACCACGACGCGCTCGGTGCGCCGACTGAATCGCTCCGTGCATCGATGGCCATCAGCACGCGCACGGCGGACTCCGGCACCAATGCGTTCACGCTCGCCCGTCTGCTCGTGCCAACCGCGGAGATGCCGCTCGCCGAACGCTTCGCGGCGGTGGCCGAGGCGCTGGCGTCGGTCCGCGGGCGCAGCCAGGGCGGCGGACTGGAGCCCCTCGCCGGGCTCGCGGGGGTGCTGCCGGTGTCGCTGCTGACGCGGATCGCGCGCACGCAGGGGCAGTCGGTCGACTTTGCGACCTCCAACGTCCGCGGCGCCGGGGTGCCGCTGTACGTCGCCGGCTCGAAGGTGCTCGCGAACCACCCGCTCGGGCCGCTGGGCGGCGTCGCCGTCAACGTCACGATGCTCGGCTACGACCACCGCCTCGGCATGGGCGTGCACCTCGACGAAGCGGCGATCGAGGATCCGGAGCTGCTGGTGACGTGCCTGCGCCACGCGGTGTCGGAGCTCTGCGCGATGGCGCCCCGACCCGCACCCCCACCGGCGGCGCCAGCCTCAGCCGCCGCGACGGGGGAACCCTCCGCTACGCGCCCGCGGCGGTGGTTGAGATCTCGTCGGCGGTAAGCAGCAGCCGCAGGTCGAGCAGCAGGTCTGACACCTCGCCGGACGACACGAGTTCGCGACGGAGCATCTCGGCGAGCGCGCGGTCGATCACGGCAATCGCCTCGGCGACCGCTCCCGCATTCTTGACCTCCACCATGACGACCTCCGTTCCGGCACCCGCACGGTGCGGGGGCTCCGAGATGCCGACGCACGATCCCACCTGCGGCGTGACCGCGCGACGACGCTCACCCTAGGGCACCCGTCGTCCGGGTGCGTGGCGCAGCCGTAGCATCGCGCCATGCAGCTCGCCGGCGCACGCACCGTCGTCACCGGGGCCGCACGCGGCATCGGACTCGCAATTGCGGGCCGCTTCTGCCGCGAGGGGGCCCGCGTCGTCGCCTCGGACCGCGATGCCGCCGCACTCGGGGTCGCGGTTGCCGAGCTGCAGCGACTCGGCGATGCGGTCGGCTTCGTCGCCGACGTCTCGACCGAGCCCGCCAACGCCGCACTCGTGGAATTCGCCCGCAGCCACCTCGGCGAGGTGGACCTCTTCTTCGCCAACGCCGGGATCATGGGCGGCGGGCTCGACGCATCCGAGGACGATTGGCGGCGCGCCTTCGACGTCAACGTCCACGCACACCGCTGGGCGGTGCAGCACCTCCTCCCGGGCTGGCTGGCCCGCGGATCGGGCTACTTCTGCAGCACCGCCTCCGCTGCCGGGCTGCTGTCGCAGATCGGATCCGCGCCGTACACCCTCACCAAGCACGCCGCCGTGGCGTGGGCGGAGTGGCTGTCGATCACCTACGGCGACGCGGGCGTGCGCGTGAGCTGCCTGTGTCCGCAGGGCGTGGACACCGACATGCTGCGCGGCTCGGGTCAGGGGGCGTCGGTCGTCCGCGCGGCGGGCAACGTGCTGCACCCCGACGAGGTCGCCGACGCCGTGGTGGCGGCCATCGCCGCCGAGACGTTCCTCATCCTCCCGCATCCGGAGGTGGCCCGCTATGCCGCCGCGAAGTCCGCGGACCGCGACGCGTGGATCGCGGGGATGCGCCGGTTCCAGCGCCGCACGTCGGGCGGCTGAGCGATCAGGCGAACTCGGGGACGAGCGTCGCGAGCTCGCGCCACTCGGCCGTGGGCAGCGTGACGAGGTCCCCGGCGAGCACCTGCACCGACACGTGCGAGGCACCGGCGTCGAAGTGCGCCTTGATGCGGGCGGCCACCTGCTCCAGCGATCCCCATGCGCAGATGGCGTCCACCAACCGGTCGCTCGACTGTCCGTCGGGACCCGCGATGTCGTCATGGGTGAAGCCGAGCCGCAGCAGGTTGTTCGCGTAGTTGGGCAGCTTCGTGTACGTCCCCATGAAGCGCCGCGCGATCTCGCGCGCCACGACGGGGTCGCGCTCGAGGATGACCGCCTGTTCGGGCGCCAGCATCGGGCCGGGCCCGAGGACGCCCCGCGCGGTCGCGGTGTGCTCCGGCGTCGTGAAGTAGGGATGCGCACCGTCGGTGCGCGTCCCGGCCAGCTCCAGCATCCGCGGCCCCAGCGCCGCGAGCACGCGCCGCGGCGGCGTGGTCGGCTCGGCGGCGAAGAACCGGCCCCGGTCCATCTGATCCAGGTACTCGACCATGGCCGAATAGGGCCGCTCATAGGTGCGCCGGTGGAGCGCGGTCACCATCGGCCCATGGCTCACGCCGATGCCGAGGAGGAACCGCTCGGGGAATGCCTCCGTCAGCGTCTTGTGTCCCGCCTGCATCGTCATCGCCGTGCGCGCATGGATCGACGCGATACCCGTCGCGACCACGATCCGCTTCGTCGCGGCCAGCAGGAGCGCCGCGGACGCGAACGGCTCCCGACCGACGGCCTCGGGGATCCACACCGAGCCGAACCCGAGTTCCTCGAGCTCCGCAACCGCCTCGAGCGACCGGGACATCGGCTGCGCATCGAGCGTCCAGGTCCAGATCCCTAGCCGACCCATC
>JBIIHV010000222.1:0-2870 GCA_044235415.1 Ilumatobacteraceae bacterium
GTCGAGGAATTGCTGCGCGATCACCATGCGCGACTGGACGTCGCTGACCTGGTCGGTCAGCAGGCCGGAGTCGAACGACTGCACCGCATCGAAGAGGTAGATCGCGAGGTTGACGCCGATCAGCGCCCCCGCAACCGGCGTGCCGTTGGGTGCGCGGCGCCGAACGGCCGGACGCGATGCACGGCGCGGCGGGGGCGGTGGTGGCGGCGGGGGAGGGAAGCTCACGTGGTCAGGCCGGTGGCGCCTCGGCCTCGGCGCGGTTCGCCAGGTACCACTCGACGGTGGCGCGGATGCCCTCGTCGAACGGCGTGGTGGCGCGCCAGCCCAGCAGCCGTTCCGCGCGGGCCGCGTCGACGCGGCGGCGCGGCTGGCCGTCGGGCTTGCTCGGATCCCACGCGAGCTCGCCCGCGAAGCCCGTCGCCCGGGCGATCGTCTCGGCGGTCTCGCGGATCGTCACCTCCCGGTTGTTGCCGAGGTTGAGCGGCTCGGCGCCGGTGTCGACCTCGCCGGCGCGCACGATGCCCGCCGCGGCGTCGTCCGCGAAGAGATAGTCGCGGCTCGCGGTGCCCGTCCCCCACACCGACACCGCCGCGTCGCCGCGTTCGCGCGCCTCGGTGCACTTCTTGATGAGCGCGGGGATCACGTGCGACACCGACTCGTGGAACTTGTCCCCCGGTCCGTAGAGGTTGGTGGGGATGACGAAGGCGAAGCGCTGGCCGTACTGCGCGGCGTTCACCTGCGCGTGCACGAGCAGCGCCTTCTTGGCGACGCCGTAGGGGGCGTTGGTCTCCTCGGGGTACCCGTCCCACAGCGACTCCTCGCGGAACGGCACCGGCGTGAACTTCGGGTACGAGCACACGGTGCCGAGGATGACGGTCTTGTCCACCCCGGCCGACCGCGCGGCCTCGATGGTGTGCGTGCCCATCAACAGGTTGTCGAGGTAGAGCTGCGCGGGTGCGACCTGGTTGTAGCCGATGCCGCCGACGCGGGCCGCGAGGTGGAACACGTGCGTGGGTCTCGTGCCGTGGAGCAGGTCGTGCGCGGCGCCGGTGCGGGTGAGGTCGGCCTCGGTGCGCCGCGGCGCGACGACCGTGGCACCCGCATCCCGGAGGCGCTGCACGACCTTGCGGCCGAGGAAGCCGTTCCCGCCGGTGACCACCACGGTGCGGCCGCTCCAGTACGACCCGGGCGACCGCATGCCCCGACGATACCGAGTTGGCACAATGGGTCGCGTGCGGGTTGCCTACACGCTCGAGCAGTGTTGGCACCGCGTGCCCGGCGGCACCGCCGTGGCGGCGATCGAGGTTGCGCGCGCGATGCCCGACGTCCGTCCCGACGTGCAGCTGCTCGGCGTCTCCGGCCGCCACGGCGACGATCCGGCGGTGGACCTCGACCTGTCGATCGACGTCGCGGGCCTGCCGGGCCGCGGGGCGCTGCTGTACGAGGCGATGCTCCGTCTGCGCCAGCCGCGCGTCGAGCGCGCGTGGCCCGGGTGCGGCGCGGTGCACTGCACGACGATCATCCCGTTCGCGACGTCGCGCCCGATGGTGACGACCGTGCACGACCTCGCGTTCCTCCGTCACCCCGAATTCTTCACGCGCAGGGGGAACGACGTGTTCCGGCGCAGCCTCGCCGCGGTGCGCCGCCGCGCGGCGCTGGTGCTGTGCTCGTCGTCCGCCACGCTCGCCGACTGCGCCGGTGCGGGGATCCCGTCGTCGCGGCTGCGCCTCGTGCCGCTCGGCGTGCGTCCGGCGAGCGTCGCCGACGGCGGCGTCGAGCAGGCGAGGGTGCGGCTCGGGTTGCCGTCCGAGTACCTGCTGTTCGTCGGCACGGTGGAGCCCCGCAAGAACCTCGGCCGCCTGGTCGCCGCGCTCGCGCGCCGCACGGACCTGCCGCCGCTGGTCGTGGCGGGGGCGCGGGGATGGGGCGAGGGCCAGCCGGATGCGGGCACCGGTGCAGCCGTGCAGTGGCTGGGCCACGTGGACGACGGCCTGCTGCCGGCGCTGTACCGCGGGGCATCGGCATTCGTCTATCCCTCGTTGTGGGAGGGCTTCGGTCTTCCGGTGCTGGAGGCGATGGCACAGGGCACACCGGTCGTCACGAGCGCCGGCGTCTCGACGGAGGAGGTTGCGGGCGGCGCGGCGGTGCTGGTCGACCCGACGGACGAGGCGTCGATCCTCGACGGCATCGACCGGGCGCTGCGGGATGCCGCGTCGCTGCGCGGGCGCGGACTGGCGCGCGCGGCGGAGATGACGTGGCAGCGCGCCGCGGCGCTGACCGCCGCGGCCTACGACGAGGTCGCCGGATGATGCGGCCGTCGGTCGGCGTGAACCTCACGTGGTGCGTGCCGGGCGGCGTCGGCGGGAGCGAGCAGTACCTCGTGCGCCAGGTGCTCGGCCTCGCCGAGATCGGCGCACCGTACGACCTCACGGTGTACGCGCCCCGCGGCTTCGCCGCCGCCCATCCCGACGTCGCGGCCGCCGTCCGTACCGTGGAGGCGCCGTCGGACTGCCGGTCCCGCGCGCTGCGCGTCGCGCTCGAGAACGCGTGGCTCGCGCCGCGCACGCGGCGACACCGGCTCGTGCACCACGGCGGCGGCACCCTCCCGTCGGTGTCGCCGGGCGCGACGCTGCTGACCGTGCACGACGTGCAGTACCTCGACTTCCCGGAGTACTTCGGCTCGGTGAAGCTGCGCTGGCTGCGCAGCCGCGTGCCCGCGTCGCTGCGCCGTGCGACTGCCGTCACGGTGCCGAGCGGGTTCGTGCGGGACACGCTGTCGCGCATCGACGGTGGGCCGCGCGGCCCGGTGCACGTGGTGCGGCACGGCGTCGAGCCGCGCCTCGGCGGCTCGCCGACGCCCGCCGCGGAGC
>JBIIHV010000223.1:0-2868 GCA_044235415.1 Ilumatobacteraceae bacterium
GCGACGCGTCGGCCAGCATCCCCTCGTCGAGCGGCGCGCAGCAGCGCACGTCCCACACGGTCGCCTCGACGCCGTCGCCCGCGAGGGCGTCGGCCGCTGCGAGCGCCGGACCGACCATCTTCCCGACCGCGAGGATGCACGGGCCGGAACCATCGGCTGGTCCGCTGCGCAGGCGCCGCGCCGCGGTGCCGCTGCCCACCTCGTCGTCGGCGACCGAGCGCGCCGCGCCCTTCGGGTAGCGGATGACGACGGGGCCGGTGTCGGCGAGGGCGATGGCGTCGTGCAGCATCCGCTGCAGCTCCTGCACGCTCGACGGTGCGAGCACGCGCATGCCCGGGACCTTCGACAGCAGCGCGAGGTCGTAGATGCCGTGGTGGCTGGGGCCGTCGTCGCCGGTGATCCCGGCGCGGTCGAGACAGAACACCACCGGCAGGCGGTGCAGTGCGACGTCGTAGACCACTTGGTCCCACGCGCGGTTGAGGAAGGTCGAGTACAGGGCCACGACGGGACGCATGCCCCCGAGTGCCATGCCGGCTGCGGCGGTCACCGCGTGCTGCTCGGCGATGCCGACGTCGAAGAACCGGTCGGGGTACTGCTCCTGGAACCCGATGAGCCCCGTGGGGCCGGGCATCGCGGCGGTGATGGCGGCGACACGGGGGTCGTCGCCGGCGATCTTCAGGATCGCGTCGGAAAAGGCCTGCGTGTAGCCCGTCGGCACCGACTTCGGCGGTCCGCTGACGGGGTCGAACACCGGCGCGTCGTGCAGGTGCTTCTCGTCGTCGTCCTCCGCCGGCGGATAGCCGCGACCCTTCTGCGTGACGACGTGCACCACGATCGGACCCTCGTCGACGCGCACCCGTGCGCCCTCCAGCGCGTGCTCGAGGGCGGCGAGATCGTGGCCGTCGATCGGGCCGATGTACCGCACGCCGAGCGCCTCGAAGAACGCGGGCGGCTGGAGGAACTCGCGCACGCCCTTCTTGAAGGCCTCGAGGCCGCGCTCGGCCTGCGGGCCGACGACGGGGAGGTCGCGGAGGAACCGCTCGAGGCGGCGCTGCCGCCGGAGGTAGACGGGGTTGAGACGGATGTCGGTGAGCTTGTGCGCGAGGCTCTCGGTGAGGCGCTCCACCGACCGCTTCGGCGCGTGCTCGTCGTCGTCGTCCGCGGCGCGGTAGAGGTTGGACACCGTCGGTGCATAGCTGCGTCCGTTGTCGTTGAGGACGACGATCACGCGCTTGCCGCTGTGGCCGAGGTTGTTGAGCGCTTCGTAGGCCATGCCGCCGGTCATCGAGCCGTCGCCGATGACTGCGACCACGTGGCGGCGGTCGGGCGCCAGCCCCTGGTCGCGCGCCACGGCGAGCCCGTAGGCGTAGCTGAGGACGGTGCTCGCGTGGCTGTTCTCGATCAGGTCGTGCGGGCTCTCCTCGCGGCTCGGGTAGCCGGAGATCCCGCCGGCCTGGCGCAGCGCCGAGAATCCGCCTGCGCGGCCCGTGACGATCTTGTGGACGTAGGCCTGGTGGCCGGTGTCCCAGAGGATCGCGTCGCGCGGCGAGTCGAACACCCGGTGCAGCGCGAGCGTGAGCTCGACGGCGCCGAGGTTCGAGCCGAGGTGGCCGCCGGTGACGGCCACGGCGTCGACGATGAACTGCCGGATCTCCTCGGCCAGTTCGGCCAGCTGCGCGAGGTCGAGCTGCCGCAGATCGGACGGCTGACGAATGTCCCGGAGCGCCACGCGCCAACGCTACCGGTAGGTTCAGGCAGGGGCGGAGGCGTGCCTCCGGTCGAGCCGGCGCTGGTTCCACCGGTGCATCCGCTCACCGATGGCGAGCCCGGCCGCGAACGCGACGATGCCGCCGAGTCCGTCCAGCCAATAGTGGTTGCCCGTGACGACGATGCAGAAGAGGGTCAGCGCGGGGTACCCGAACAGTGCGGCTCGCGTCCGGCGCCGTCGCGCGAGGGGCCACATCGCGAAGACGCACCACGTCGCCCAGCCGATGTGCAGCGAGGGCATGGCGGCGTACTGGTTGGAGATGACGGCAGCCGGTCCCTCGCTGAAGTTCCAGGGACCGCCGAACTCGGCCACCGTGTCCACATAGCCGAAGTTCTCCGCACCGTTGTAGTTGCGCATCTCGTGCTGGATGCACGCACCGCCGAATCCGTCCGGTGGGCAGGGGGCGTCGAGCAGCCGCGGCGGCATGAGGGGGAAGAAGATGAAGCCGAGGATGGCGAGCGCCGTCATCGCCGCGAGGGTGTTGCGCCACAGGGGAAACACGTCCGGCCGCTTCAGGAACAGCGTCACGAAGACGCCCAGCGTGACGATGAAGTGCGCGGTGCCGTAGTAGGTGTTCATGGCCGTGACCAGCCAGTCGACGCCGACGAAGAGGTCCTGGATGGTCTCCTCGTGGTACAGCCCGAGGGCGCGCTCGATGCGGATCACCCGGACCGCATTGGTGAACGAGTGCAGCGGCACGTCCACGCCGCTCACCAGCGCCGAGCCGAACTGGTTCCTGATCATCGTGTAGACGGCGTAGAAGGCGCCGACGATCAGCGCCTCCTTCCACCACCTCGTGCGGTGGGTGCGCGGCAGGGCTCCTGCAACCGGTTGGGCGAGCGCGTCCACGGTTCACAAGATTAGGACTCGGTCGGGCACGACGAAGCCCCGCCCAAACGCCCGTTGGTACGATCCAGCCATGCCGCACGATCTCCTCGTCGATCCCGATGTCGTCTCCAGGGTGCTGGACGCGGGGCGCGCGACCGGTGCCGAGTTCGCCGAGGTCTTCGTGGAGGACAAGCGCTCGACGTCTGCGGGACTGGATGACGGCAGGGTCGAGCAGGTCACCAGCGGCCGCACCCGGGGCGCGGGCATCCGGG